>NZ_JBEOPI010000010.1:0-135636 GCF_040309905.1 Shewanella sp. CAL98-MNA-CIBAN-0140 | reverse complement strand
AGATGCTAGGACGCTACGCTGCTAGATGCTAGGACGCTACGCTGCTAGATGCTAGGACGCTACGCTGCTAGATGCTAGGACGCTACGCTGCTAGATGCTAGGACGCTACGCTGCTAGATGCTAGGACGCTACGCTGCTAGATGCTAGGACGCTACGCTGCTAGATGCTAGGACGCTACGCTGCTAGATGCTATACAAGCGAAAAGCCTAGATGCTAGGACGCTACGCTGCTAGATGCTATACAATCTTAGCAGCGAAGCGATACTCGCAGCGGGTCATCAATATCAAACTTGCCATTTGTTCTGCTAACAAGGCGTATTTACGCATAAATAACTTGTTTAATTCAGGTCAATGCAACGCAAATAGCCAAAGACGTCGCTATTTTATAATCGTTTATTATCCAGGACTGAGGTTAGCTTTATAAGGTTAATTGTTTTTGTTAAGCAAGTTTCGGCTATTTTTATCAAGATGTAGACAGACGACTGAATGATTGCTTAAATGAGCATGCATGTCTTTGTTGTATTTAACAACAGCGCATTCGTTTCAAGGTAACTGGGATTACTTTGGCCGTGCTGTTAGCTTAAATTGAGGCGTAAAGGATTCAATACCTCACCCATCATGCTAATTAGCATTGGGATACAACAAGGATAATAATAATGAAACTGAACAAGATACTGCTCGCCATTGGCATGGTTTCTAGTGTGGTTATCGTCGGGTGTGGTGATGACACTCAATACGGTAAAACACCTCAACCTACTCCAGAACCCGAAGCCATTTCACCTCCATTACAAGCTTTTGCCCCTAACGGCACCTTAAAGGCCAACATCCGTCGCACTCAATACGGTGTACCACATATCTCTGCCGATAACTTAGAAAGCCTAGGTTTTGGGAGTGGTTATGCCCAAGCACAAGACAATTTATGTGTGATGGCCGATGGGTTTATTAAAGCTAATTCTGAACGGTCAATGTACTTTGGCCCCCATGCTTCAATTGATTTTGCTACGGGTCTGCCGACCAGCGAAGATAATGGCAATTTAATCTCTGATTTTGCTTACAAAGCGTTAAAAATTAGACAGCTTGCTGAAAACCAGTATTCACAGTTTAGTTATAACTCGCGCGCATTAATGGAAGGCTTTAGTGCGGGTTATAATCAATACCTTGCCGATATAGACGCTGGAACTCAAACTGGCGAGCCATTCTGTGCGGGTCAACCTTGGGTTAAACCCATTGGCGGTATTGATGTAGCCAACTATATATTTTCCATCGCGTTATTACCTGGTGCGGCTAACTTTTTAGATTTAATTTTTTACGCCAACCCTGGTGATGGCGAAGAGTATTTACCGCGTATTGTTGGGCCGGCACCGTCCACTGCACAAACCGCGTTTGTGCAGGATATGAACAATAAATTAATAGCACGGGCGGCGAATATTACCACCCCTGAAACTAATCCTCGAAACTTGGGTTCTAATGGTTGGGGTTTAGGTAAAGATAAAACCGAAAACGGTAAAGGCATGGTGTTAGGTAACCCGCATTTTCCGCATACCGGTAATTTACGTTTTTGGCAGTCGCATATGACTATCCCAGGCCAGATTGATGTCATGGGTGGGTCGTTAGTGGGTATGCCTGGTCTGGTGAACATTGGTTTTAACAACGATGTTGCCTGGACCCATACCTTTTCGACAGCCGAGCACTTTGTTATGTATAACCTAGAGTTAGTCTCAGGTGACAGATTGCAGTATCTGTTTGATGGCTCAAAGATGCCGATCACCAAAGAAACGGTGTCGGTATTAGTCAATGCAGGTGCAGCAGGTATGTTGGTGGCCGAAAAAGACATTTACACCACAGCTAAAGGTCCAATGGTTGAGGCGCCGCCATCATTGGCGCCGTTTGGCTGGGATGATGGTCAAGCCTTCTTTATTCAAGACGCCAACATGGCCAATAAAGATCCGCTTGATCATTGGTTAGCCATGAACCGCGCAACAAACCAAGATGAGTTCCAGCAAGCATTTAAAAATTATGATGGGGTGATTTTTAATAACACTATGTACGCAGACAAAGAAGGCAATGCCTTTTATATTGACGACTCAACCGTACCGGGTTTTTCTGATTTAGTGGTCGATATAATTAGAACTACCCCTGCTATTGTTGCAGCTAAAGCTCAAGCTGGTTTTACTATTTTACCGGGTAATACCTCGGTGTTTAGTTATGATTCGCCAATGCCTTATGAACGTGCACCTAAGCTTGAACGGAGTGACTTTGTGCAAAACTCAAATAACTCATTTTGGTCGACTAACCTTGCTGCACCTTTGGAAAACTTCTCTCCTTTATACGGTCCAGAGCGAGGTCAATTATCATTACGGACTCGCATGGGGTTAACGTTAATGGATGATGCAGCCGGTGATGACGGTAAATTTAGTATAGAAGAGCTTGAAACGGCCTTATTATCCAACCGAGCTTATCTCGCAGAGTTGGTGTTAGCCGACTTAATTAGCCAATGTGAGTTACAAGGTGATACGCCCGTGGTGGTGAGCGCCACATTATCTAAAGATGTTTCTGCATCATGTTCAGCACTAAGAGCGTGGAATGGTAAGCAAGATAATGACAGTAAGGGCGGGGCGTTAATTCGTGAGTTTGCCCATCAGTTTGATCAAAATACCATGTTAACTGAAGCTTTTGATTATATGAGTGCAGCAACAACACCCAATAAGCTCAATACTGATGGCAGCGCGTTAATCGCTTTAGCTCATGGGGCGTTGAATCTTGAAGCGGCAGGTTTTGCTGTGGATGCGAGCTTAGGAGAGGTGCAATTTGTTGAAAAGTCACTCCCTGATGGCAGTGCATCTGGGGTGAAGCTACCTTGGCCTGGTAGTCATAATGCGGAAGGTGGATTTAACGTGTTTTCGACCACCTTATCCGGTGATGACACTTTAATACCTCAACATAAATACCCACCTGTGTTAGATGTTGTTTCAGGTAAGGCGGCAGCATCAGGATTAACCTCAGAAGGTTACCAAATCCGAAGTGGTTCAAGTTGGATGATGACCGTGAGCTTTACTGATGATGGTCCTAAGGCAAAAGGTCTTTTGACTTATTCGGAGTCCAGTAACGTGTTAAGCCCTAGCTTTTCTGATCAAAGTGAACTGTATTCTACGGCAAAGCAATTACGTCCATTGTTATTTACCGAAGCTGAGATCCAAGCATCGGTTGAATCTAGCATCGAGTTAACCCTGCAAAAATAGCTTAGCAAACGACTATATTATCTTTTGGCTAATAAAACCTCACTGGCAATGCCGGTGGGGTTTTATCTATTTATAGGCGAAAAAGCTAAAAAGCTAAAAAGCTAACAAACGAAAAAAATAACAAGCGAAAAAATCGAGAAAGCGAGCAGATGAGGTGGATTTTGCTCTTTATTGCGAATGGTTAGCTCGAGTAGGCGGCTATTATAACATTGATATAATATTGACATAATATTTACATAATAATCTAAGACGGTTTATTTTACCCATAGATAGAATGCTTTTATTCGAGATTATTGTTTGTTTATGGCGTTAAAATAATCCTTATATACTACAAGGGTATTGTCTGCATTAACATGCATTAAGCGTGGCTGGTCGATTTTTTTGTGAAAGTATGAGAGTAAGTTGAGATAAGTAACAAAGTCACTATGGCTGGGGGGTAGAGGTAACCCATTAACAAAATTATACTTTATCGCCAAGCTGGATATAAATTCACGATGAGCGATTAATAGCAACCCCTACCTTGGTATAATGCCTCATGACTTGACCTCTAAAGCTATCTGAAACAAACTCAACATTGAGTACATTCCTATAACTAATGGATGATAATGACATGTTGATTTTTTTCATTTGTATCGGGCTTCTCTTGCTCGCATACAAGTTTTACAGTCCGTTCGTTGAACGGCAAGCGGGTATCGACCCTAATGCAATAACCCCTCAAGCACGATTTAATGATGGCGTTGACTATGTCGAAGTTCATCCGGTTAAAGCGTTCTTAATTCAATTTCTCAACATCGCTGGTGTCGGACCTATCTTCGGACCTATCTTAGGTGCGCTTTATGGCCCTATAGCGCTGGTATGGATTGTCCTTGGTAATTTACTCGGTGGCGCGGTTCACGATTACTTCTCCGGTGTCATGAGCATCAAAGAGGACGGTAAAAGCTTACCTGAAATTGCGGGACATTATTTTAATATTTACTTTAAAGCAGCCATGCTGATATTTACTGCCATGCTGTTATTTTTCGTTGGTGTTGTATTCATCATGAGCCCAGCAGGATTGCTCAGTAACTTAGATTATTTTAAAGACACCATTTTTGGCGAAAATACCTTCTGGGTATTATTGATTTTGGGCTATTACTTTTTAGCAACCTTGTTACCAATAGATAAAATCATTACTAAACTGTATCCAGTATTTGGTTTATTAATGATTGTGATGACAACGTCAATTGCTGTTGCGTTATTAATCCACGCACCACAATTACCGACTGTTGATGGTATCTTTGCTTATTTTGATCACAGTCACTATAACAATGAATTATTAGAGCCTAATCCAGACGGTTTACCTGTATGGCCATTATTGTTTGTCACTATTACTTGTGGTGCGATTAGTGGTTTCCACTCAACACAAGCACCCATCATGGCGCGTTGTTTAACCAATGAAAAATACGTTCGTCCTGTTTACTACGGCGCAATGATGGCAGAAGGTGTGGTCGCATGTGTCTGGGCTACTGCGGGTATCGCGGCTTTCCCTGGTGGTTATGCTGAACTTAAAGGTATTCTTGACATAGGTGGTCCAGGAATGGTGGTTAACCAAGTGGCTTCTACTTACTTAGGTGCCGCGGGTGGTATTATGGCGATTATTGCGGTGGCGATTTTCCCAATTACCTCTGGTGATACTGCATTTAGAGCATTACGTTTAACCATTATTGATGCTTTTAAGATCCCTCAAAGTATCAGAAACCGTTTATTTGTTGCGGTGCCTATTTTGATTATTGCCTATTTTATGACCAAGATTGATTTTACACTGATCTGGCGTTATTTCGCATTCTCAAATATGTTGTTATCTACCAGCGTATTATGGCTAGCGACCAAGTATTTATTTAACCGTGGTACCTTCCATTGGATCGTGAGTTTACCTGCTATTGTGGGGACGAGTGTGACAGTGTCGTACATTTTAACGGCGGGTATTGGTTTTGGCTTCCCTCAACCATTAAGTCAACCTATCGGTATTGCTGTCGGTGTGGTGGCGTTAATTGCACTGATTTTTGCGAATAATAAGCGTAGTAAGCGTTTAACGCTTGAAGGCTTGTAAGTTAACCATTGTGGTAAGTGATATTTAATTGAAGGGCTGCATTGCGCAGCCCTTTTTATTTGCTATACCCAAACGACCTCGGCATGCAGGATTGTGCATGACGAGACATGACAGCGTTCAAGGTGCTAGGTATTAGGCGCCTACGGGGGCTAGAGCGACTTTCGGTCTTCGAGGTTCTAGGGCGGACTTTGTCCTGCTAGGCTGTTGATTTTATAGCCTCTAGCCGCGAAGCGTACTAGCAGCGCAGCGTTCTAGGCTCTTGCTATAGCAGCGAAAACCAAGCAACGTGCTTTAAAGGAGGAAACTAATAGTGTTTGGTCATTGGTTACAACCATTGATGCTTGAATCAATGAGGAATAACACGAGTGTCCAAATAGACACTCGTGTTATTGATTTTTAATTGTTCATTATAAACTCTGAATTAATGACCTATACGATCAAGCTTTTGTATCAGTTCCATTTTTATGTCGTCAGGCGTTTGGCTGTGCCAATAGCCTCCGACGTAAGCAAACAGCGGTAACATAAACATTACCGTCAGTAACATAATCAGCAATCCTCTGGCAGACAGTTTAATACCATTGCGAGTGCTTAATTGCAGCGCCTCTTTTTTAGGACACGCTGACACACAACGCATGCAGGCTTGGCACTCATCGGAACGAATATCTTTCTGAGTATGTACTGATATATTGGCAGGGCATGCGCGGGTGCATTTATCGCAACTCATGCCTTTGGTTTCAATTAAACAATGCTGAGTATTACGACGAATTTTAAATGGACTGAAAAAGCTCACTATGCCTAACAGCGCGCCATAAGGGCAAATATAACGGCAAAAACCTTGGCGACGCCATGCGGCTAACGCAAACAGAATACCGAAGCCGATTAAGGCAACCATTGATGGCATCATGAAAAATACTGCCATTTTTAAGTCGGCTACTTTGTGGTAATTCCCTGACATGTAATGTGGGATAGATGCCGCTGGCATAGAAATAACCAAATAAAGCAGTGCTGCTAATAGCAAATATTTAAGCATTCTGAGTGGCCAATCCAACCATGCTGGTGGCAGAAGTTCGGCGTGAATAAAATGTTTTCTCAGTTTATAGAGGTATTCGCCAGCTAACCCTAATGGGCAAGCCCAGCCACAAAATGCGCGCTTACATATTAAACCTGTGAGTAATACGACACACAGCATAACCACTGCCGCAGGATGATTTTGATCCCAGAGCCCTAAGGTTAAAATAGCTTTAAGTTCAATGCCTCCAGCAATAGGTAAAAACGCATCACCGACATCGGGTCGCATTAACCAAGGCGTTTCCCCTGCATATAATAATCCTGCGTTGATAGCATATTGCACTCCGACCAATAACATGGAAAGGGCAAAGAAGTGTTGGCAAATCTCACGTACTTGGTTGGGTCTACCTTCTGCATTGGCAAACGCAGGTTGATATTGTCCTAGTGCCGTGACAATGATCACCGCGACCAATAATATGAGTAGTAATGGCCAGAAAAAACTGGCTAGGGTTGCACCGAGCAATAATGCAGCGCTGACAAGTGCGCCCCATTTTTTGCCACTCCAGTACAGCAAGCTGGTGCTATACACTAAGGCTAGCATTAAGGTGATTGATTCAATTGTACTCATTATCGAATGCCTATTTAGTTTTACTATCTTGAAATAATGATAAAACCTCTGCCTTAAATCGAATGTGATTTGGGTCTCCAAACCCGATAATAGTTTTCTAATTATATGATCTATATTGATTTGTTTACTTTATGTAAACATTGTTAAGCAATGTGTTATTTAGGTTGTTTCAATTTATTGTCACTAACTTGTCTTATTTTTTGGTTAGTTTATTAAGATCATTTTGTGACAGTAAATAGTGGCTAATGGGTACGTTTTCATTTGAGCATTCGTTTGAGATAGACACATTAAAACGCCTAATTGCACAGCATCAACAGCAATTTCGGCACCAGTCTTTAGCGGATTTATATTACCGTGGTGAAAAACTGTCGGTAACGGCCATTGAGTTAGGCCAACAACAACCTTGTCCTACCGTATTGTTTGTCGGTGGGGTGCACGGTGTTGAACGGATTGGTGCGCAAGTGGTGCTGGCTTTTTTAGGCAGCTTACTTAATCGTCTGCCTTGGGATACTCATTTACAGCAATTACTCAAGCATGTACGTTTAGCGTTTGTGCCAGTGGTGAATCCGGTGGGCTTTTTACGAGGCAGCCGTGGTAATGGTAATAACGTCGATTTAATGCGTAATGCATCGATTGATTCAGATGAAGAGGTGACCTTTCTTGTTGGCGGTCAGCGATTATCACCACGCTTGCCTTGGTATCGCGGCCAACATGGTATGGAACTCGAAACCCAAGCGTTAGTAAGGTATGTTCAACAACTACAACAACAGAGCAGCAGTGTTATTGCCTTAGACGCCCATTCTGGTTTTGGCTTACGCGATCATGTGTGGTTTCCTCATGCCCATACTCGGCAGCCGTTTGCTGGGATAGGTTATATTTATCAGCTAATGCAATTGTTCGAGAAAGGTTATCCTCACCACAGTCATTATCGGTTAGCGCCGCAAAGTCATTTTTATCGTACCCATGGCGATATTTGGGATTACTTGGTGGCGAGTAATGTTAGCGATAAACCGTTTATTCCGTTAACGTTAGAAATGGGGTCATGGGCTTGGTTGCGTAAAAATCCGCGTCAGTTATTTAATTTCCCCGGCTATTTTAATCCGCAAAAAACACATCGACATCAACGCGTTTTACGGCGACACGTGGTATTAATGCAGTTTTTGATCGATGCTGCTTATGCGCAAGTTATTGAACAAATAAACCCTAAACAACTGACCCTATTGACTCAACAAGCTAATCGCTTCTGGTCTAAAAAAGCTAAATGAGGCTAAGTGAGGATAACCTATGACCACCTTGGTATTGCTAAGAGGATTAATGCGTGACAGTCGTCATTGGAATGGATTTGATCAGCGTTTAAGCCAACAAGCTGTGAATGTCATTAGCGTGGATTTACCCGGTAATGGTGTGTTAGTTAATCAGGTTAGTCCAGGTAAAATGCAAGACTATTGTGATGCGGTGTGGCAGCAAATTGATGCCGCGTTGCTTAAACAGGGTACGCCGCCAAGCCAAGTTAACTTGGTATTAGTGGGCTTGTCTATGGGAGGCATGTTGGCGTTAACTATGGCGGCGCAGTGTCGATCACGAGTGCAGCATGTGGTGTTAATTAACAGCAGCGCGGCCAACTTGTCACCTTGGTATTATCGGTTTCAATGTTGGGGGTTAATGATGTCTTTAGCGCATGCTTTGCTAAGCGTTGTTCGCCCTTATTTGCCTGGTCAAAATCAAGGGGGAACTGACAGAGGACATTGGCTAGAGGCAACAGTATTGGATTTTACCAGCAGGCATTTTGGTCAAAGTATTGAAGTGATTAATGCTTGGAGCTTACTAAGGTTGCAATCTCATACATCATTTATCAATGGGCTACGCCAATTGTACGCCTCAGCCCGTTTTCATAGCCCTGTATTACAAGGCACCTGTGTTAGTGTGATCGTTGCCAATCAAGACAAGTTAGCTAATCCCAAATGTAGCGAGCAATTAGCTCTTTTTTACCAAACTCCGTTACTTAAAATTGATGACTGCGGCCATGATGCTAGCCTTGATCAACCGCAGCAATTACAGCAACTATTACTCAAGATTATTAGCTGAAGATTCTTAATTAGAGATTCTTAATTAGAGATTCTTAACCAGAGATCTGTACCTCGCTAATCCGCATTAGCTTGTTTGCTATGGTCTGGTGTTGTGTGAGTCATGACTCGACTGCTTCAATGTGCCAAGATAGCTGCAAACGGCTTAAGCCTAGTTGCTCGGCAGCTTTGGTTAAACGGTCACAACAGGTGACTTCGACAAAACTGCGTATGGCTGAGATTTTGTCCATCATTCAATCCTATCCCGACAGTTAAAGGTTATAAGCTTTCTATATTTTCTAATAGCGTATCGGCTTTGTTGATAATGGCCTGCTGAGTGTTAGCATCCATCTTTTGCCAGTTTCTATACACCATCGCCATGCGTGGATTGCGTTTAAATCGCTCTTGATGACGTTGAATAAAATGCCAATATAAACTGTTAAACGGGCAGGCGTTGGCTTCGGTTTTGAGTTTGACATTGTAATGACAGCTTTTGCAATGATCGCCCATTTTATTCAAATAATTGCCGCTGGCGGCATAGGGTTTTGTGGCGACAATGCCGCCGTCGGCAAATTGAGTCATCCCGCGAGTATTGGGCATTTCGACCCATTCGATGGCATCAATGTAAATGCCTAAATACCATTGGTCGACTTCATCTGGATTGATACCCGCGAGTAAACTAAAACAGCCAGTCACCATCAACCTTTGAATATGGTGGGCATAGGCATAATCGAGCGACTGTTTTATGGCGTGGTGCATGCAATTCATCTTAGTGTTTGCGGTCCAAAAATACTCCGGCAGCGGCCGTTGTGCTTGCAAGGCATTATCAGTAGCGTAGTCGGGCATATTGATCCAATAAATACCGCGGACATATTCGCGCCAACCTAATATCTGCCGCACAAAACCTTCCACTTGAGCCAGTGAAATATCATTTTGATGTGCTTGCCAATGAGCGATGACTTTATTGATCACTTCGCTAGGCGAAATCATTTTGGCGTTGAGCGCAAACGATAACCTTGAATGATATAGGCTCCAAGCCGACGGGCTATTTTCGGTCATCGCATCTTGGAAATGACCAAAGCGGATCAATAAGTGCTGGCAAAAATAGTCAAGTAACTCACGTGATTGACGCCGATTAACTGGCCATAACAATTGGTTTTCCGCTTTGCCTATGGTGTTGATATTGTGGCGCTTAAGTCGGGCTAAAATATCACTGACGTCGTTGGCAAACAGTAACGGCGCAGGAACATCAGCAAGGTCATTCTTTTTAAAGCTCGCCCGGTTTTGCTGATCAAAATTCCACTGGCCTCCCAAAGGTTCCCCATCTTGCATCAGCACATTAAAGCGTTTGCGCATCCGTCGATAAAAGAATTCCATTTTGAGGTGTTTTTTCGGGGTGAATTGACCTTGTATGTCGCTAAACGGCAATAAAAAATGTTCGCTGTCAGTGCTATTGATAGCAATGCCTGGTAGTAAAAGAGATCCTAATTGCTGCGATAAACGGTATTCGTCAGGCTGTTGGTATTCAAAATGAGTTAACTTATGCGCAGCAGTAATGTGTTCAAGCAACGCTGGTAGGTCGGCATAGTGCTGGGTTTCATCTAAGGTCAGGTACAACACTTGATGACCACATTGTGCTAAAGCTTGGGCAAATTGCGCCATAGCCGCAAAAAAGGCACACACTTTTTGCACATGATGACTGACGTAGTTAGTCTCTTGTGGCAGCTCGGCAATTAAATACACTCGGTTGGGATTAACCTGTGTAAACCAGCTGTGACTGACGTTGAGTTGATCGCCCAGGATCAGCCTTAATGTGTCGGTCTCGCCCAATAATGGCGCAGATATATCAGTATGCAGTGTCGTCATATTCGTTACCTTAATTTGTTTGGCTAGAGGCTTTATGGCGACGGCAGCGCTCAGAGCAGTATTTTACGCTTGGCCAGTCTTTCGCCCATTTTTTACGCCATGTAAAAGGGCGCTGACAAACCAAACAGGTTTTCTGTTCAAGCTGTTGTTTGTTATGTGTCATGACGGTCTTTTTGCCTGTACCTTTAGTTCTGCGGCCTTGTTCTTGGTACGTTTGCGTTTAGGGCTAACGTGACGGCTTAATACTGCGCCGATATGCCGTTGAACTTGAGGTTGTTCACGGTATGACCATAAGCGATCGCGCGCAGCTTGAGCGGCTAGGGTTAAATCTATCATAGGCTCTGGGTAATCACGGCCTAAAATTACATCATTAAAAATAGCTTCCATCGGCGGCTGTAGCCAAGGTTGATGAATATACTCATTGGGTAAGTTGGTAAGCTCTGGACACCACTGGCGAATAAAATCCCCACGGGGATCTTGGTCTTGTGACTGCTTGATTGGATTGTATAAGCGTATGGTATTAATGCCTGTGACCGAGGCTTGCATTTGCAGTTGCGGGTAATGGATCCCAGGTTCGAAATCGAGAAAATAATTGGCTAACGGTAAGCTGGCATGTTGCCACGTAATGTTTAAATGATGAGTCACAAAGCTGACTAACATGGCGCGCATTCTAAAATTAATGTAACCGGTGTGCTGTAAAGCGCGCATGCAGGCATCGATAATTGGGATCCCCGTTTGACCTTCGGCCCAGCGCTGAATATCTTGCTGTACTTTGTCGTCTGTACGGTAGGGATACTCTAGATACCCAGGGTTTACCGGGGTAAATTCCATGCTGCATTGGCTTTCAAATTTCTGCATAAAATGGCAATGCCAGTGTAAGCGCGACATCATCGCCAGCAATGACTTTCGCCAACCTCGGTTATTACTATTTATTGGGTTATCACCGTTTTGGCTCTGCACTTGGTTATAACGAGTTAATGTGGCTTGGTAAACTTGCCGAAGACTGATGTTGCCCCAAGCCAAATAAGGCGATAAACGTGAGCAATGGATACGGCTCAAACTGGGGCTAGAAATACTGCGTTGATAGTCTTTACCGCGATGGCCTAAAAAGCTGTTCAAGACAGCTCTGGCCGCTTTAGGACCACCCGTTTGAAACTGATCATTGTGTATCATGATGGCTTGGTCGATAAGCGGATTTTGATAGTTATCGAGCTTTTGTAGCAGACATAATTGCCAATTGGGGATAGCAATAGGACTGTTCATAACTTGTTGCCAGTGTTGGTCCCACTGTTTGCGGTGTTTTCGGCCACGCACTACCGCGCCAGTAGGTGACTGCTGCCAATTAACTTGCTGCTGATGACACCAGCGGGCAACCGCTTTATCGCGCTCAAAGCTGTTGTGTAGACCAATCTCTTGATGACTAAAAATATCTTTAATTTCAAACTGTTGAGATAATTCATTCAACAAATCAATTATTGGCACATTGAAGGTATATACCTGACCATTAAACCGCGCCAGTTGTTGATTTATGTCTTGTAGCGACTGCCACACAAAGCGCCAATGACGCTCATTATAATGCGAGTCAGCCAGCATAAATGGCTCAAAGTTATAAATCAGCAAGCAGGGTAGATGATGGTTAAACGCATCGACGAGCGGCTGATGATCAGACAAGCGCAAATCGCGTTTAAACCAGACGATATTAATAGCGTGTTTGGCGGTATTGACCATGGTGCCAAAAATCTCATAATGAATGAGCTAGTTGGTACGTAGCGATTCGCGCTTTAGATTGCTTTGGTGATGATTGTTATGATTTGTTCGTCACTTTAGATGGAACAATTAAGCGTAATAAGTTGTATTGAGCGTGATGATTAATAGATACCGGCCTAAATGGTCTTTTTTATGTTTTTTGGCGGTGGTGATCGTATATCGCGCTAACATGCTGTTTGAATGATCCGATCTACATAATCTGATTCCATAAAAAAGCGTATAAGCTCACAAGCACTTGAACAGGTCGATATTTCACTGAAATGACTTAAATAACGTTCACGATCTTCCCATATGTCTACTGTAACTTTCTATATAATGAGCGAGTACTAATGCCTGCCAAAGTTGCTGCTTTGTCTTTATCTCCATTGACACTCTCTATAAGACGCTGTAAATATCTTAGCTCATTGCCTTTCAAATCAGTCTCAGACTCTGAATGACCTCCTATTTTGCGGTCAATTTCAAGACAGGTTTTAATCACATTCCTATCAATAATTTGTGTATTCGCCAGCACAAGTGCACGGGATAGTATATTTCGCAGTTCTCGAATATTACCAACAAAGTCATGCTCTCTTAATAAATTGATTGCAGAATCTGTCACTATGTACTTTCCACTGTCATCTATTCGCTGCAGAATCGCGGTTGTTAACAGTGCTATATCTTCTTTACGTTTATTTAAAGAGGGTATTTTAATAGGGAATACATTGATGCGATAGTACAAGTCTCTTCTGAACTCCCCACGCTCTACCATTGAAAAAATATCTTGGTTTGTGGCGCAAATAAGTCTGAAATCAGACCGTTTGGTTTCTCTACTGCCTACGGGGCGATAAGTGCCAGTTTCAATTAGGCGCAATAGCTTTATTTGTAGCTCATAAGGCACATCGCCTATCTCATCTAAAAACAATGTACCGCCGTTAGCCACCTCAACTAGACCATGTTTATTGTACAACGCGCCAGTAAAAGCCCCTTTTACATGGCCAAATAATTCACTTTCAAACAATGTTTCAGTGAGACCTGAACATTCTAGTATAACCATTGGCTGAGTCTTCCGATTACTTGCTAGATGGACAGCTGAAGCCGCTATTTCTTTACCTGTACCTGTTTCTCCCAGTAATAATACCGATGCTTCTGTTGGTCCAACGCGGGTAATGTTTTCGACCAATTGGTTAAAAACGAGGCTGGCGCCGACCATTTCATTACCGTCAATTTTTGGGTTTGCCAATGTGACTGACTTTAAAAGCTCGACAAAGAATTTCACCTCCCCTTTGTCGTCTAAAATAGGCAGTATTTCGATGTCCACATGCTCTTTACCTCGAGGGGAATGATGAATATGTAATACGCGTTGTTTTTTCCCAGAAATACCTGCGGCAGATAATGGGCAAGCCTCCCCAGCTTGGTCACAGGGGATTTCATGATGATGTGACGCCTTGTAACAATAAGCTGGTTGGTCCAGATCTATTGCCCCAAAAATTTCAAGATACCGTTGATTACTGGCAAGTATTCTATATTCGGGCGTAACCAAAATTGCAGGGCAGTCATAAGCATTTAGCATAGTGGCAAAATCTTGATTTATATATTGAAGGCTAATCGACATAACGAACTCCATTTTTGTCAACACATTTGTCATATATGACAATTATATTAACAAAAAAACAAAAAAATAATATTAATCAAACGTATAAAATTGATATGAATCAGTATTAACCGGCAATTTATCGGTATCAATATCATTGTGGCGCGGTCGTTGCTGTATATATATTGCCCGATTCATTTGGAATTAAGGCGATAGGAAACTAAGAATAAGATTTTTCATTAAATATTTACAGTTAGGGAGTATTTATTATGAAATTTAAAAAACTACTACGTTGTATGGCTGCAGTTTATTTATCAAGCGCTACATTTTCAATTGCCTTAGCCAGTGATGCACAAGCTTTATCACCTCATGATGACGGTGGAGTATTAACTGAAGACTTAGCTGCAAAAGGCAAAATAAAAAGACTGCCTAATGGTGATTTAGTCAGTGCATATGCTTATGGTAATAGTGATAGTAAAACGGTTTATGACCTGAAAGCGCAAAAAGAACGTCCTGCTCAGGATATTTTTATCCGCGTGTCAAAAGATGACGGCGCTACTTGGAGTGCACCAGTCAATATTTCTGATACGGCGCGTAGAACATCGAAACAAAGCTACTGGGAAACGGATGTTAATGGAGATATTTCTCTTGGCGATTTTTATGGTGACTCAGGGAAACCGAATATCTTTGCAGCAGGCGGTCATGTGGCTGTTTCATGGGATGATAAATACTGTCCCGCAGTCGATGTCGATGTGACTAACCTGAATGATGATTTCCCGGATTACAATTACCATCAGGGTGCTGCTACCTACCTTGATCGTGAAGGAAGACAACTGCCTTTTAGTTGTACTTACATCGCCTATACTAAAAATCCTAGTGCAATAGATGCAGATGGTGTACCTACAGGCGGTACGTGGAAGCGTGAGCAATTAAGCTTTGGTGAACGTGATGCCAAACAAAATGTACCCCGTGCAACTAGCTATAGTGATGGTACAAAAGTAGCGTGGAATGTTGTTTGGCAGGAAGACCCTGAAGGTTTAAAAACCGGTACTGCAGATGGTCCGGGAGATGGCGCCAGTGGTGCGAATGTCAATAAAGGTACAGATATTTGGTATACCTATATTGAAGATATGAAAGCTCCCGCACTTGCAGATATTTCGTTTGCTGCCAATGTTTCTCGTGTTACCAATAACTTCAAAAAGTTTAAAAAACGTGAAGGGGATGATGTTGTTACTGAATTAACGGGTTATCTTGATCCGATTTGTGCGGCCACACCTGAATGTTTAGACACTCAACCATTATTGGTAGAAACAGGTAAAGAAGGCGCATCACGCGCAAACTTAGGTATGGCCCAAGTGCCTGGGCAGAAACCTGTCACTATCATCGCTTATGAAGAAACCAAGGGCGGTGGTGAGGGGGTCGATTTTGGTAAGGTTGTCCGTTATCACCGTTTTACTTTCGACAAGCCACCAGCGAGTTATATTAATGTCGCATTTAGTTCAGGTTTGCAAAAAGGCGGCAGTTCAACAGGTGATGCTAAAAACCAAAATCAGCCGGGTGCTAAGGGCAATTTCACTGATAGTGACACTCTAAATACCAGTTCTGACCCACAAAGTGAATATTCAGACACAGAGGGCGTTGTTAGCGACGTTTACCAGTCACCAGATTGGCAAGACCCATCACGTATTGGTTGTGTGATTAGTAATCCAGCAGAAAATGCTCGACGGGTACGTTTCTTCGGTAATCAGGCCGCTGGTATGGATGAGAGTATTAATCAAAGCGGAACCAAGTTCATGTTTTTCTGGAAAGAGGGCGCGTATGACCAAGGTGGCCCTTCTGACATCGTGGGCCGTATTGGTAAGGTCGGTACAGAAGCGGTGAATACAGGCTTGACTCCGGTTGATTTAATACCCGCGGTAGATACCCGTTTTACTACGTTTACCCGTTATGTACTGACATCTACAGGTTCAGTGGTGTATCCCGATGGACTCGGTGGCTATGTTGATGGTTTAGGTAATGTAGTCGTTATTGCAGAAGGGGATGCAGTATTAGATGTAACCTATGAGGAAGCTGGAGGTTGTAATTACTATTTGACTGATGATGATCGAGACCACGTCCCCCCAATCACACTATCAGATCGTATTAATAATTCAGGAGCAATGAACCTAAGTACTAATGCTGTCGGTGAGGTCACTAGTGATGATACGACCAAGACTATTGAAGCCTTAACGATAACTACCGAGAATAATAATCTCGAAGATGCACGTGCACATCGTGGCGCTATCCGTGGTGATACCATCTTGTTTGGTTACAGTTACACTTCAGACTGGGCACTAGCGAAGTACACTACCGAAAATAACTATAACTTCTTTACTCGTCGTAGTTATGATGGTGGACATACTTGGACGGGTACCCAAAACCTGACTAATTATCTACCTGAAGCTGAGGTCGATATTAAAGAGCCTCGCATTGTGGGTGCACCAAGCAGTACGTCTGCCTGTGATCCTGTCAATGCGCCTGAAGGTACAAATTGTCAAGATCCTAATGCCTTTATATTAGCGTGGGGTTCTGTCAAAAACACCTATGCTCATATCGAATCTGGTGCAGAACTTGATGTTTTTGTCACTAAAACCAAAGATGGTGGTAGAACCTATGAGCCACTCAAATTGTTATCCGCTAATGTTACGGTTCCTTTAGATCCAGAGGGTGAGCCTGATTTTGAATCACAACTCACCATGAAGCCTAACGGTGAAAATTTGTATGCAGTATGGATGGAAACGTCAACTGATGCAGCTGGCAATGAAGATACTGTGGTTCGCTATCGTGCAGAAGCAGATCTCGACGACGCAGGAGCGCCAACCACTATACTTGATGATGGCACAGTTATTTATAATTTAACTCGACCTATTACAGTCGATCAAGGAAGTGTGTCGGGTATTGTTGTTTCAGCAACAACAGCAACGGGTACTGAGTATACTTATCCCATGCCGCAATTTAGTTATAACGTAACTGGCATTGCGGTTGGAAGCACTATATCCGTTACGATTAATTTTGGCAGTGCTTTACCAACAGAGTTTGCGTTGCTCAAAGTCAAGGATGATGGCACTACGGTTGAGGTTGATGCTACGGATTGGGTGTTAATCGGCGATAACTTGGTGCAAGTGAGTATCACTGATGGCGGATACCTTGATGATGATGGTGTCGAGAATGGCACAATCATAGATCCCGTCACTGTTGGTGTTCCTGCTCAAACGATAGAACCAACTCCAGTTTCAACCAGTAGCGGTGGTGGTAGTTTAGGATTAATTGAATTGTTATTTGGTTTCTTTGGTCTTGGGGTGTTTGTCCGCAGAAGAATTAGAGCAACTAGAACATAGGTTAATTTTTCAACGTTAAATAAAGCCCCCTCAAATTAAGGGGGCTTTTTATTTGCAATAATTAATCTTCCTGACATGTAACGTGTGATGTGGTCAACTCAATCTGTATACAAACAGGCGATGCATCTTTACGCGGCCATTTCGGCTGCTGTTGGAGTCATATAATTCTTATAACCATGATCACGTATTGTATTGGAGTGCTTCAGTATATCATCCGGAATATCATCATTTGCTTATACAAAACTGATATACTCATGTTTGGGCGTCCATTCAGTTTGATAACTTCTGAAAAATCGTTCCATTAGACAGAATGTCTGATTCCTTGCTTGTCCATCAGCATTTTCGTGGAGACTTTGCTCGCCGTCTCTGATACGTGTAAGGTCTTTTGGAGTCGAACCTAGAGCCTGACGGCCCCTCTTTTTTTGCAACAAAAAACGAGCAGCCGGATCGCCGCTAGCCCAGCTACCCCTTGTTATGTCCTGGGTGGCCAACATGATTATTGCCAAGAGCGAGCTGACATTCTGCAAGGAGTCGATCATGGTGATTCATGGCCATATGGCAAGATTTCGATCCTGCAAGGCAAGCTTTACATTAGCAACCTGGGATGCGCGTTTTCTCAGGTGCTCCAGCGACAAGCCTTCGCCGTTATGCTGAAAAGGTTCGCCCCATAAATCGAACAATCGTCGATGCGATGGACCTCGCAGCGGGGAAACTGCCCTTCTACCCAATCCATGAGGTACCCCTATGATAAATCAACTGTCCCAGGAAACTTCCCCAACCGTCGCGACACTCGACGATCTCGCTAAGTTAGCCAACTACTCACTCATGGACACGCTCAACGGCGATCCTGACGCGAAACAAAATGGCATCGACTATGTGCCGCGACAAGTATTCACGGGGCACTACGTCCCCGTTAAGCCGACACCCATTGAAGACCCAGAGTACGTTGCGCACAGCAAAACCTTTTTTAGCGAATTGGGTTTTGCAGACAGCATGGCGCAGTCGGCTGACTTCGTTCGCATGTTCTCCGGCGACATCTCGCAGGTGCCGGAGCCGATGCGCAAGGTCGGTTGGGCGTGTGGGTATGCACTGTCCATCTTCGGCACCGAATACACCCAGCAATGTCCGTTTGGAACCGGCAATGGCTACGGCGACGGCCGCGCTGTTTCCGTGCTTGAAGCTGTCATCAAGGGTCAACGCTGGGAAATGCAGCTCAAAGGGGGTGGCCGCACGCCATATTGCCGCGGCGCGGACGGTCGCGCCGTGCTGCGGTCGAGTGTGCGGGAGTTCCTAGCACAGGAGCATATGCATGCGCTCGGCGTGCCAACGTCTCGTTCGCTGAGTTTGTATGTGTCTAAAACAGAGACGGTCAAGCGGCCGTGGTACTCCCAGGGCTCGCACTCGCCCGATCCCGATAGACTTATAACGGAGGCTGTTGCTATTTCGACGCGTGTTGCACCCTCGTTTATTAGGGTCGGTCAGCTCGAGCTCTTCGGCCGCCGCGCCCGCAAGCAGGAACACCCCAAAGCGCTGGAGGAGCTTGAACAGTTGATGTTGCATTTAGTCGAACGAGAATACGCGGATGTTATCGACCAGCAACTGACCAGCGCCGAAAAAGTGCTGTTACTGGCGCGCGAGTTCCGTAGCCGCCTGACTTCATTGGTGGCAAACTGGATCCGTGTCGGTTATTGCCAAGGCAACTTCAACAGCGACAACTGCGCAGCTGGTGGCTTCACACTCGACTATGGTCCCTTCGGATTCTGCGATGTGTTCAACCCGCAATATCAGCCTTGGACGGGTGGCGGACAGCACTTCGCTTTTCTCAATCAACCCGTAGCCGCGGAACGCAATTTCCTGATGTTTTGCACTGCATTAAGCCCATTGCTGGCGTCTAAGCCAGATGACTTGGAACAGCTCCAGCAGTTGGTAAATGGCTTTTCGACCGAGATGCAAGCACAAATGGAGCAGATGTGGGCTGCCAAGCTTGGACTTAGCACTTTTCATCCAGCGCTATTTAATGAGCTCGAAACACTTATGGTGCAAACCCCTGTTGATTACACCATATTCTTCCGCGAGCTTTCGGCGCTGCCTAGCGATATTGAGCCACTGAAAAAAAGCTTCTACCAGGACTTGCAGCGAGCCCCCGAAGGACTGGACCTGCGCTGGTCAGCTTGGCTTACACAATGGCAATCACTGGTCGGCAGCAGCACCGAGGCGAAAACTGATGCAAAGACAGGGCAGCCCCACACCCGTGAGGAGATCGCTAGGCAAATGAAACTGGTCAACCCAAAATACAGCTTGCGCGAGTGGTTGCTTGTTCCTGCGTACAGCCAAGCGAGCGAGGGTGATTACTCGCTCGTTCGAGAACTGCAGGCCGTCATGACGCAGCCTTACGCAGAGCAGTCCCAGGAAGTGGAAGACAAATACTATCGACTCAAGGCATCTGAATTTTTTGCCGTCGGTGGTTTGTCGTATTTGAGCTGTTCGTCGTGACTTCTCAAACATTAGTCGGTGAGATGGATACCTCTGCCGACGAGGCTGTTGTCGCTTACCACGAGCGGAGTAAACATCACTTTCACCGTTATGCCGCCGCACTGGGCTACATGGATTGGGCGACGCAGCCCGATCCGTTTAGGCGTTACGCAGGAGCGGATCTTGTACGTCTCCCGCTGCCGAAGCTGGGCCGCCCGCTACCCTATTGGCAGCTCTATGTGAGCGCGAGCGTGCCGCCGATGCCATTGTCTTTAGCGTCGGTCTCGCTTTTTTTCCGCTATGCACTGTCGCTGACGGCATGGAAACAATCTGGTGATACCAAGTGGCCGTTGCGGGTCAATCCCTCGAGCGGAAATCTGCATCCAACCGAGGGCTATGCCCTATTGCCTGAGATTGAGCAGATCGGCGCTACGCCAGCCTTGTACCATTATGCGCCGAGGGAGCACGCGCTTGAACGGCGCGCGGTGTTCAATGCTGCGCGGTGGTCCGAACTGACTGAGTATTTTGGTGAGGGTTCTTTCCCTGAAGGCTCTTTTTTGGTTGGTCTGTCGTCGGTGCAATGGCGTGAAGCTTGGAAGTATGGTGAGCGCGCGTTCCGTTACTGCCAGCATGATGTTGGGCACGCGCTGGCCAGTCTGCGTATCGCGGCAGCGGCGCTTGGATGGACATTGGTGCTGAAAGGCAACGTCAGTGATGCCACCCTCGCCAACCTGCTAGGACTAGACCGTGATGAGGATTTCGCGGCGGCGGAACGCGAGGAAGCGGACCTATTCGCAGTGATTTCACCGAATGTAGCCGTAGCGGATATCACTGTCGCTCCATTGATATCTACGCCGTTGACAGCGTACGGTAGTGACGTGCTTTGGCAGGGCAGGGCCAATATGCTGAGCCCCGCCAACAGTGTGGCGTGGCCCGCAATCGACACAGTTACACAGGCGATACGAAGCTGCTCCAGCACGCCGATTAAAGAAAACTTCGCAGGCTTTCCATCGGCGGATGCGTTGCTCGTCACCCCTAATAGTGGCCACATCGGTGAGGCCGAGCTCACTGCGGAGCGGGTTATTATTGGTCGCCGCAGTGCGGTCGCAATGGATGGCACGACGGCGATCTCGCGGGCAACATTCTTTGCTATGCTCGGCCGACTGATGCCAACTAAAGAGAATCAAGCAATGCCTTGGGATACACTCTCCTGGCGCTCTCGCATCCATCTAGGGCTGTTCGTGCACCGCGTCGACGGATTGGTGCCGGGCATCTACGCGCTGATCAGAGATCCTCTCAAGGTGGAGACCCTCAAGCGCGTGATGCATGCCGATTTTTCTTGGCAGCGCGTGCCGGACTGCCCGAGTGGACTGCCCTTATACCTACTGCGAAAAGGCGACTGTCGAACGCTGGCTAGCACCGTCTCCTGCGGCCAGAACATCGCCGCAGATGGCGCTTTTAGCCTGGCCATGCTCGCCGACTACATGGATAGCCTGGCGACCTATGGCGCCAGCTTTTACCGGAACTTGTTCTGGGAGGCCGGAATGATCGGGCAAGTGCTCTACCTTGAGGCCGAGGCGGCGGGCATTGGCGCCACCGGGATCGGCTGCTACTTCGATGACCCAGTGCATACGGCCTTCGGCATCGAAACACGCGAGTGGCAAAGTTTCTACCACTTCACTGTGGGTAGCCCGGTCGATGATAATCGGCTTACGACCTTGCCTGCGTATGATTTAGAGGAAGAGTAATGAGCATACTCACCTTTATACCAATGCTGGGTGCTATAGCGCTTTAGTGCTAACAAGCTTTGGGACACAAACGAGTCCGTCATATTCATTTAGGAAGAGCCAAATTAATGGTTGATCTTGAGGCCGTTGAAGACTTTTTATAACAGCATGCGTGAGCTGGCCCATAGCTTCAGGCTCAATAAAAATTGAGTACGTTGAAGACTTTTTATAAAAGAATGCGTGAGCCTGACAGGCCTTTCTCGCACATCCATGTGCTACAAGGCATTCAGGCATCCTGCCTATCAGATCCCCATCGGAAGCGTTAGCATTTTCACTCTTTACTGCAAGATGGGCCGAAGCAGTCTGCAAATGAAGTTAAAAGCTGGATCAATCCCCATCACGACCTTTTCGCAGCTGTTGTTTAATCCATAGGGAAAATGTTGCGGGGCGGCTGGGCCAATTCGTTAACAAAGAACCAAGAGGGAACAGCCGTTGGTTTCTTCTTGGTCTGGTGTGGGCGAAGCGCCACGACGTTAGTGACCACAGGCCATAAAACTTAAATCATAAAAGAATGAGCCGGACTCCAGCTCAAAAGCCATGCCGGAATGACGGTCGAATGGGCCCGTGCAGGGTGGAACCTTGCGATCTTAAGCGTTAGTGGCCGCAGGCCATATCCTAAACTCAAATGTAAATGGGCAGATTTTATAAAACAGATAAAACCTTATTATCTGCATAAGGGGTAGCTACTTTATGTATTGTCCCACTGATGGCAAAATTCAATAAAACTTTTCAGTAAAGGACTATGATATTTATCTTTATGTACCATCAACCAAAAGGGTCGTTGCATATCAATGTTATCAGTAGCTTTAGGTAAACTAAGCTGAGTTACTCGGCCATCATTTATGGCATATTGGGCCGCTAAAGTCGATAAACAGCCTAAACCTAGCCCCGCAGCAACACTGTTAATTAAGGCCTCTGTAGTGTTAAGTTCGAACACTTCATGCCAAGACTCTATTTGCGGTGCGATGGTGCGCAAAAAAAACTCTCGCGAGCCTGAACCTGCCTCACGCAATACCCATTCACTTCGTGCTAAATCGGTAAACTTCCATTGCGTTTGCTGGCTTATCGGTAAATGAGACGCGGCGATAATACACATTTTATCATTGCTAAATTGGCTTGCTATAAGTTCTGGATAATGACTTTTACCCTCAATTAAGCCTATGTCTAGCTCGTAATCCAGCAGCTTTTGGCAAATTAGCCGTGAATTGGAAATTACTACGCTTTGAGAGAAATGCTGATGTTGATGCCGAAATTGACTCAGTAGCCCAGGAACAACATGGTTACCTAAGGTATCACTGGCACCTATTTTTAATTGACCCGAAAAAGCGTGGTCTGCATCAAACAATTGACTGATATTATTTGCTCTACTAAGCAGCTCGTCGGCAAGGGGTAATAGTTTGTGTCCTTCTTGATTAAGAATTAAGCGGTTATTGACTCTGTCAAATAGCGGATGGCCGAGTTGTTTTTCTAATTCAGCCAGTGCCATGCTTACCGCCGCTTTAGATAAATGCAACGCCTCGGCGGCAGCCGTTAAGGTTCTATGCTGGGTTATACTGGTAAATACATTGAGCTGTTTCAGCGAAATATTCATCGAATGTCGTCAGGCTCTGTTGTTAAGTAAGAAGTCGTTTAGTTTTTCTGAACGAATGTTCCATATAATTGGATATATATAAACAAAGTGCAAGCGTAATATAAGCTTATTCTCTGATGATTAGTTTTGAGGTTGTAATGATTCGAGCGGTAAAAAATACCCTAATGGCAGCGCCAACACCGATGGCAGGACTGGCGCTGGGGATTGCAAGTTTAGGTTGGTGCTGGGAAACGCTAGTTGATTTGCATCACTACAGTCAATGGACGGGTGCCGTTATTGCCAGTGTATTATTACTGATCCTCAGTGGTAAGTTTTTATTTCATTCAGACCTCTTGCGCCAAGACCTCGCTCATCCAGTCGTGGGAAGTGTGGTACCGACTTTTGCGATGGCGCTAATGGTGGTGTCAAACTCGCTGGGTTACTTATCAGCGCTTGCAGGTGATTTGTTATGGTCTTTTGCGGTGTTACTTCACATTAGTTTTTTGGTAGGCTTTATCTATCACCGCAGTAAGCAGTTTTCACTGAGTCACATGGTGCCCAGTTGGTTTATTCCGCCTATTGGTATTGTGGTGGCCGATGTGTCTTTTTCAGGTAACGTTCATTTATTATGGGTTGCCCAAGTGGCGCTTGTTTTTGGCATGTTATGTTATGCAGTAATGTTACCCATGATGATTTATCGTCTTATTTTTAAGGAACAAATTCCCGATTCAGCTAAACCCACATTAGCTATTCTAGCCGCGCCAGCGAGTTTATCTTTGGCGGGTTATTTAACGATTACGCAACAACCTTCACCGGTAATAGTCGCACTATTATTTGGCATTGGGGTGCTGATGACCGCCGTTATTTATCTGTCGTTTTTTAAGTTATTACGCTTGCCTTTTAGTCCTGGCTTTGCGGCATTTACGTTTCCGATGGTAATAGGGTCTACTGCGTTATTTAAAATGGCTGTTTGGATGGAGAGTATTGGCGTCGCAACCGAGTATGTACAACAAATTCATGGCCTAGCCGAATTTGAACTGCTTGTTGCCACCGTGGTTGTCAGTTATGTTTGTCTGCGGTACTTACATTTTTACCAACCGAGTAAAGTGTCGCTGTCCTCTTAATTTGCACTCAAGGTATTAATGTATAATCAGCGTATTCATTAACCACTAAATACGCCACTAATATGAGCCAACAAACATGACCCCAGCAATTGAGATGGCGAAAAAGCACAAGATAGACTTTGAGGTGCATGAATATCATCATGATACCAACAGCGAGTCTTATGGATTAGAAGCGGCGCAAAAATTAGCGGTGCCAGTCGAACAAGTGTTTAAGACTTTAGTGGTGAGCTTGGATAATCAATCGCTGGTGGTTGGCATCGTACCTGTGTCGTCGATGCTCAGCATGAAGTTAATCGCTAAAGCGGCAGGCGCTAAAAAAGCCCACATGGCAGAGGCGTTAGCAGTGGAACGATCAAGTGGTTATGTACTGGGTGGTGTCAGTCCATTAGGGCAGAAAAAACGCTTGGTGACTGTGATTGATACTTCTGCTCAGCAGTATCAACGTATCTACGTTAGTGCCGGGAAAAGAGGCTTAGAAATATCGCTAAGCCCCGCAGATTTACAACGATTATTGAACGCAAAGTTTGCTGACATCTGCGCCCAAGGTTAAGTTTTTATTGTGGTTAAATAGCTGCAGATGGCGGTATTAACTTAATGAGCGAGGTTCTCACTATCCAGATTTAAATTTCTTAGGTTGACGTTATCTAAACCCAAGCTATTTGGTTTAAGCTATCCAGACTCAAACTTTCTGGTTCAAGCTATCTAGACTCAAACTATCTGGACTCAAACTAACTCGATGCTAGACTCAAATTATCCAAATTTAAGTTTCTACACTCAAACGTCCTAAAGTTAAACTATCTTGACCCCATTTTTTATCTGTTGCTGCATGAATTTGGCATTCTCTAAACGTTGTTTTAGTGCAAACCCGTCATTCCATAATGCCTCTGAACGAACCACTCCGGTTGCTTTGCTGTCGTGTCTATAGCCAAAATTTGCTAGTGCATAATATGCCCAGTACATTGAGGGTGGCTCTTTAAGGAAAGTCTTTTTCGCTGTCTTTGACCCTATCGATTTCCGCTAAGAGGATTGAAATATGAGTCATCACTTACTGATTTCAATTTCTCAATCGCTATCCGCCCTTTCTTGGGTTTTGCAACGCAAAAAATCAGCGGTAAAAGTCCGCTTATCATCTTGGTTATAACAGCATAATCTCTCGGCAAATAGTGTTGAAGAATGTGATGGTAGATCATTAATGAAGTCTTTTGGACAAGCAGGCCTCAGTATTGTTAGCTTTCCTAGACTTATTGAAGAATACCTTACTGATAAATATGCTGTTAATATTATTGGCCGCGTTGAAGAAATTAAGCGGCAATATTATATTTTCTCTTCTGATCGGCGGTAAAAGCATCCCCCATGGTTAAATTTGTAACCGTAACAAATAAACCGTTTTTACCATAAAAGGAAACATTACTTAACGGGTGTCATAAATCCCTGCGGTTTTAATGTTAATACTGAACATGAGACTTCACTTAGGATAGATTCAGCCGTATTGCCAATAAACAGCCCCGCAATACCCGTTCGACATACCGTGCCCATAATAACAAGATCAATATCGTGATCTTCTATGTATTTAGGTATCTCTTCTTGGGCAATACCTTCAATAAGTTTTGCAATGGGCAAATTGTTAGCAGCAAAGTTACTTTCAATAATGTTATCAAAACGTTTTTGTCTATCCTGTTGCTCCTTCATGATCATTTCGAGTCGATCAACTTTAGAGTTATGGCCCCAACCTTTTAAATAGTCTTTACTAGGTAATTGCCAAGCATGAATAACATGTAATTCTGCATTTTCTGACACCGCTAAGTCGGCGGCCCATGTTAAAATTTTATGGTTAAGCGCTAGGCCTTCTTCGCTTGGGGCATATACATCAATAGCCGCAACTATGCGCTTAAAGGGTTTATCTTCTTTTGTACCAATCGTTAATACAGGACAAGGGCATTTTCTCATGAGATGAATAGTGGTACTACCAAAAAACCTTTTACGGGGATGCTCACTGGTCTTTGCTGCTAAAATAACCAGATCATAATTTTCTTGCTGTACTTTTTTAGTCACTTCAATAAAGGGTACACCGATTGCGTTTTGTGCATCAACAGTAAGATAGTTATGATGAAATTGCTCGACATTGTTTTTTAAAATGGCATGTTGCTCTTTGAGTAGATTGTCCATGATCTCCTGTGGTGGCAAGAGGGTTATTAGCGCAAGCTGATCTTTAGGGATTTCTTCCGCAACGCTAAAGAAAGTGACGTGTGATTGATGATTTTTTGCTATTTTAATTGATTGCGCAATAACCGAAGGTTGGATTGAGCTTGCAGGGGAAACGACCAATAACTTATGTAGAGTAACCATTGTTTTCTCCTATGATGATTAAATTCATACTTATATTATGCTTTGGTTGTAATCATCATCTCCTGTGATGATGTAGTCGCATTAGGCAGCACTGCCTTTTTTGGCTTTGCCCACTTCGTGATGACATTTATCAAATGCTGAAAAGATAATGACTTGCTGCTTTTACCCGAAAAGTAAGCTTAATTTAGCATGAGGTGCTTATCATTTATATTCGAATATTTGTTGTACTTTGCTCGTATTTTTCGACTGATTAATTGTAAAATTTGTCAACGTTAGTTGATGCTTATAATCACGCTATGGTCTAAATAAATACCGTGTTCGGTATTAACGTACGCCACTAAACGTTAATGTAATCATTCCGCTTATACCTCTGAAAGTATTGTTATTAGTGGATATTGCAATAGTGAAAAACTGGCGTTTAAGCGATTATTGAGCCAGTCGAAAACGTCGCTGTTATTGAGGTTTAGATCGCGGAGCCGTAGGTCGTTTTTTCATCTAGATAGGCTTCATCGTCGTCTGGTTTTAATCAGTTGTCGAGCGACGTTAGTCGACCCGCTAAAATGTTATTAACCAATGTGGTGGTGATACTGGCGATCATTATTCGATAAGGTAACAATGGCACTTGGCTTTTTTTTCGTGTTACTCCAGTGAGCCAAATTTATTTTTAAGAAAGAGATAGGCAAATCGAAGATAGGTAAATATGAAAAGTATCAAGATTACTATGTTCATAAGCACCTTTATATCTTCGACTTTTCCCAATACAGTGATACGTCCTTGTTAATAAATCGGCGACACCCAATTTTCTGGCTTTAAGGTGATCACAGACGAATTAATTGCCTGAAGTACCGATTCAGATGTATTGCCGATTAAAAAGCCAGGAATGCCAGAGCGGCCAATAGTGCCCATTACGACAACATCGATTTCATGACTATTTACAAACTCTGGGATGATGGATTTTGGTTTGCCTTTTATTAATTGTTGATCAAACTTGAACTCCGCATATTCGTTAACCAATATATTGAGGCTCTCTTGATATTCGCGCTCTTCATTGTTTAATAATGTTTCAATTTTTGCCTGTGGGACTCTAGTGAATGCGCCGCGTCTGAGAGCCTCTTCTCCGTATAATGACCAGCACGATAAGATTGTTAGCTCGGCATTTTTATATCGACTCAACGAAGTGGCTATGTCGATTATCATTCGATTTTGCGCGCGGCCTTCTGCATGTTGCTCCATTGAAAGGTCCACTGCCGCTAATACTTTTTTAAGTTTATCGTTTTTTTCTTCCTTAATAAGCCAAACGGGTTTAGGGCATTTGCGCATGATATGAAAGTCATTGCTATCAAAACTCTTTTCGCTTTTATTCGCCGCTTTGATCAGTAAATCACCTTGGTTCAAAATGACGAATTTAACGATTTCGATAAAGTTTTTACCACTAGTAACCCGTGCTGAAATGTCTAAACCATTGCGGTGTAATTTTTCTGCTAGCTCATTAAGTTGGTCAAGCCGCTGCGCTATAATCAGTTCGGTAAGTTCCGATGGACTGACAATATCGGCATAACTACTTAGGATAGATTCATGCGGTTCGACTACGTCAAATAAGGTTATTCTTGCACCGATTTTTCTTGCCAATTCAACGCCTCGTAATACTGCGATATCCATTTCAAGATTGGTTGGCGCATTGACTTTTACGATTATATGCTTAAAACGTTTCATAGGTTTATCTCCAGCTGTTGATTTGACGCATCGGGTTAGGTTAGAAATGAATAAAGTAGCGCGGCTAAAATGACGACCATGACCATGCCAGGAGTCTCGATCGATAATTGCTTACTTAAACGGGTTGGCATGGATAGCGCCCATACTTTTGAGTGGTCACCAAGAATACTTAAATAGCGCGCAATTATGTTACTCAAAGCGACTGTTATTCTTATGCTTTTATCGAGTAACCGTGCAACTTCTCGATAGATGACTAATAAATCACCCGCGGGTGGAGTGGGTATCTTGGCGCGCAGTTTTGCAGTGGCTAACATAACCAACACCCCAGCAAAAACAGGCCAAAGCGCAGACCAACTTAGTGTTGATACAATCGCGTGGTAACTGTTAAATTCAAAAAATGATCTTGTATAAAAGTAGCCTACACACATAAAGGCTGAAAGCGCAGTTGGCAAGATAAGCCCCCAACATGGTGTCGCGCGGGGTGTACTTAAGGTGGCCTGTTTTCTCATTAGTTCGATAAATCGCACCATTAGCAATGAAGTACCAATGGCTGAAATGATCAGAAGCGTCGAGAACAATGGCCAGCTTGACGTTGCATCTTTAAGCGATACCTTTGCCAATGCTCCACTGCTAAAGGGTACGCCGATTAATGATAGGGCGGGAATGAATATCAGCAGCCATAAGTAGGGGGCAAGTTTACTGGTTGGTTTTAGCGCTGAACTCAGTCCAACGCTAAAAAACAAGGTCGCCTTGGCAAACCCATGATGCATAGCGAACAGCACTACGGCGGGCAACAATAGCTCCCAGCTGTCAGGGAATGCTAAGGCAAAGCCAATACTGGCAACAATAATGCCGAGCTGACTAATGGTTGAATACGCTAATACGGTTTTGGGGTTGTCTTGGAGTGCACCATAAATAGCCGCCAAGAATGCCGCAGCAAAACCAAGTGCCATCATAGGTTGTGCCAGCACATTTATAGCTTCATCACCCAACGGGAGAAAACGTATCCAACCTAACAAACCTACTTTCACCATAACTGCACTGAGCAATGCACTGGCTGGGATGGGGGCAACGGGGTGAGCTTTGGGTAGCCATACATGCAAGGTTGCAAGGCCAGCTTTAACGCCAAAACCGATAATCAACAATGCGGATACCCACACGATAGGTAGCGGGTCGCCCCCGAATTGATCGTAATAAGTCCTGCCAACTAATGCGAGAAATAAGACTATTTCTCCAAATATTACCCATCTTATATAGGTAGTCGCCGCCGATTTTGCCTCGTCACTTTCTGAATGGAGGATCAGTGGGTAGGCAGAGAAACTCATCAGAGCGAAAAAGGTAATAAATGATGATATTTCCTGAGATAACACCACGCCGAAGTTGCCCACCATCGTCAGTAGAAAGAACAGGTAAAATCGGTTTCGTTTCTTATCCATAGCCATATAAGCTTGGGCATAGAGAGCTGCAATAAACCAAATCGCAGCGGTCAATAGTAGAAAAGAGTGTTCAACTATATCTTCATTAACGATAAATAGCGCCGCGGCCAATGCAGGCAGTGGTGCAAGAGGCGTCAATAGGATCACCCTATCTCGTAATTTCTTAAACGCCATGGCTGTTAGCAAGAGACTGGGTAAAATCAAAATCCAAAGATGGCCGGTGCTGTACTTAGGCACTATGCCAGAAATGTCTGGGAGGATTGATTGGTATTCCCGCGCCGCGATTAACGACGACCACGCGAGTGGACTGAAAGACGAAGACGCAAATAGCCCCACAGCGAATGCACAAAAAGCGGTAACCAAAGGGGGTAAAAGCAGCATCCAATGGGCTTCTAACCTTAATGTTGGTGAATTTTTGGGCCACGGCTGATCTTGCTCTTTGAACCAAACAGCGTGAATTATTGGCAAGAAATAAGCGGCGTTCAACAGACTGCTTATGGCCAGAACACCGAGAACCCAATAGGCCTCTGCCTCCAGTGCGCCGACACCTAAATACCATTTTGAAACAAAGCCTGCGATCGGAGGTACGCCGATCATACCAAACGAAGCGATGGTAAACGCCGCCATGGTAAGCGGCATGCGCTTGCCTGCGCCGTTCATTTGGCTAATCTTGTGAACGCCAATCGTTTCGGCGAGATTACCCGCACAGAAAAACAGCGTGATTTTCATTAACCCTTGATGAACCAGATGAATAAGGCCACCAATAGTCGCAATTGGCCCCGCAATCGCCGTTCCGAGTGCGATATACGACACCTGACTTACCGTTGAGTAGGCTAGTCGTCTTTTTAGATCATCTTGACTCAAGGCACGAATAGAGCCGTAGATAATGGTAAACCCGGCGATAGCTGCCAGTAAAATGGTCAGCCCCAAGTCTCTGGTAAATTCAACACCGTAAATATCGTAAACGACTCGCACAATACCAAATGCGCCGGCTTTGACGACCGCAACGGCATGCAACAAGGCACTGACCGGTGCAGGGGCGGCCATCGAGATAGGCAACCAGCCATGCAATGGAAACAGCGCCGCTTTAACGCCTAAACCCGTAATAAGTAGTACAAAAATTATCTGTAAATGTGTCCTATCTAGGCCTGGTACTCCCTCCAGCACCCCGGCTGACGTGAAGTCGAGAGGGCCTGCTATCACTTTTAGCCATACTACGCCGGTTAAAAGCAATGCGCCGCCAATCATGGTATAAACAAGATAGATCCGTGCGGCTTTGATTGATGCCGGGTTCCCTTTATGAGCAATCAACGGATAGGTAACGAGTGTGAGTAGTTCGTAAAAGATCAAAAACGTCACTAAATTGCCAGCAAGCGCTAATCCAATTGTCGCGCCTACACATAAGCTAAAGAAGGCAAAAAAGCGGCTTCGATTAAGTGTGTTTTTAAAATAGCCGATGGCGTAGATAGTGGTAAATAACCATAAGAATCCAGACAAACTGACAAAGAGAAGTGACAGAGAGTCGCCATGGAGTACAAAATCAATATTGGGTAATAGTGGCAGACGCGTTTCAAAATCTAAGCCATTGGATACACCCGACAACAGCATGGCTATCAGACTGAGTGTGATCAGTGCGCCGCCAATATTTAGGCTTCTACGCAAAGTAGTTTTGTGCTCCGGCGTCGCCATTACAGCAACGCCCACCAAAATTGGACAAATTACAATCAATGCGGGTAATAGTGCGCTTAGGTTCATATGCCAATGACCTCGCTTGTTGTATTGCTGATATTAAGAATAAACTCTGAGTTGAAACCTAACGCTAAGGTAATCAATGCAAGTATCAGTGCGACCGTGGTCATGACGCCGGAGACTTTTTCTTTCGGTTGCTGGTAGGCGGGTTCTGCATCAACTGTGTTGCCAGAAAACGCCACACTTAATATTTTGAACAAATACATAGCCCCTAAGAGACCACCTGCAATCACTACGATCACCCACCACCACTGACCACTCTCGATAGATGTTGTCAGTAGTAACCATTTGGCGATAAAGCCCGCACTTGGTGGTAAGCCAATTAGACTGATCCCCGCGATCGCAAACACTAAAACATTAAGCGGTTCGCGCATCGCGATACCCTTGAGTTGAGCAATCTCGCCGTTACCTTGTGATAGGATCAAATTACCTGCCGATAAAAACATCGCCGCCTTTGCGCACGCATGTGCCACGATGAAATAAATGGCTGCCTGTGATGCTGAACCCGAAAACGAGTTAACACCAATGGAATACTCACTTAACGGAAACAATAAAAAAATGTAGCCAAGTTGGGCGACGGTAGAATAGGCAATGAGAACCTTTAACTGCGTGGCACGAAATGCGCTCCATGACCCATAAATAATTGCCGCACCACCCAAGGCCCCCAACACCTGGGAAGCACCAAAAGTCGTCGTTTCACCTAATACGTCAAACCAAAATTTTATCAATATATAAAGTGAAGCTTTAACTACTAGCGCAGAAAGTATTGCGCTCACTGGTGTTGGGGCGTTTGCGTGTGCTTGGGGTAACCAAAAGTGCAGCGGAAATAAGGCTATCTTGAGCAGCAGTCCAATAGTGATAAGTATCATCGCGACTTTATCAGGCAGTCCATTATCCGTACTGGCTGCGATTTGCATGAGATCTAGCGTTCCATGACTACGATAGAGTATTACAATGGCCAACAGATAGAACAGTGAACCTAATAGGCCGACTAACAAATATCGTAACGCGGCTATTAAAGCCGCTCTAGTGCCTTGCAGAGCGACCAACGCAGCGGCAGAAAGTCCAATAATTTCTAGGCAGACATAAATATTAAAAGCATCTCCTGACACAAATAGCGCATTGAGCCCTGAGATTAATAGCCACCATAGAGGCCAAAAACGCACGCCTTTTTCAGCTGAAGGATAATTTTCTGAAAAATATGATGCGCTATAGATCGTTATTAAGAGCGTAAGCAATCCAGTAAGCGCGATCATCAGGATTGAAAAGCCATCGACGACTAGGTCAATGCCAAGAGGTGCTCCCCACCCACCAATCACATAGCGGTCGCTCTGATAAGTCTGCTCATTTAAAAACAGAATGGTCATTAAAATAACCACCAAAAACTGCAAAATGGCAAAATACACATTGATACGGCCTTGCTGCCTATTTCGACTTATCAGAAACGCCATTATCGATGCCACTAGCGGCAAAAATACGATGGCCGGTAAAAACAGCGATGAGGTTAGGCTATTCATAACTTGGGTTTCTCTTGGCTAGGCTCATCCATATTATGAATTCTAACCATCAGGTTAAGCGCCAGTGCGGTTCCTGCTACGGCGATGACAATGCCTGTCAATACCATGGCGTGAGGCACTGGGTCGAACACATTTTGACTGTGCTTGGCCAATGCAATTAAGAACATAAAGATACCCACGCCCATTACATTTAACGCCAGTATTTTTCGCATCACATGGCTAGCAACGACAACGCCAAAAAGACCAATAGCAAATAAACCTAAACCAGCAAGGCTGTAAAGTAATGTGGAAGTCATTTTGCAGGCCTATGTGTAATGTTACTGACAGTGGAATATGCAGTATCAATAAGGCTGCTATAGAGCGACGCTAGCGCAAGCGCTATCGACACGGTAGCGCATGCCTCTATAAGGAGTATAAGCATGCCTGAAAATGCTAATGGATAAGCAAGCAATCCGCCTTCAAACCAAATTAGCCCTGTGCCTATGATGACAAAGACGGCCAAACCAATGGTCAACAAAATGCGTGCCATGATAGACGTGTAGTTGACGTGATAAGTGTTACTTTGGAAAAGCAGCACGCTAGCGCCTGTTAACAAAGCGCCAGCCTGAAATGCGCCACCAGGCTGAGAAGCACCAGCCCAAAGTAGATAACCAGCAAAGAGCACCATTGCAGGCGCAATCCAGCGCTGCAGTGCCGATAGAACAAGGTTGTTTTTTGTTTCCACGGTGCGTTTAAAGAACGATGCATGACGATCGTTAATAGGCAGAACAGCAATGACTACAACCAGCAGCACTGCGATTTCAAGCAAGGTGTCGTAAGCGCGAAAATTGAGTAACACTGCGGTAACTGGATTCGTCACACCACTGAGGTCGATACTCTGCGTCACTAAGGGTTCTAACCCCGCGTAATGGGCGTCATAGTTAAGTACTATTAGAATCAGTACAAATAAAAGCCCCGCGACCAATAGTGAGGCAATCAAGTTTGATGCATTTTGATCGACTGCGGCTCCTGCATATTCAATATCTATTTTATTAAACATGTTCTTTAGTATCCGATGGGTTGATCTTCGCCGAGGCAGGATTTCGATCGACTTCCTTTGAATGGCGAGGCCGAATACGGTTCCATGCCGCCAGCAGCAGAGCGCCGGTAATTCCTGCACCAATAGCGGCTTCGGCAATAGCCACGTCGAATGCCCCGAGCTGTCCCCAAGCAATGGTGGCTAAAAGCCCCAAACAAACAAAAAATACGATACAGCGAAACAGAGATATCGAAAAGATACTCATCCAGCCAAGCGTGAGGATGCTTAGTATTAACAGTGCATCGAAAATTGTCATAAGGCTCATGATTTATCCTCAACTGAATGCGGCGGCGATTGCTCCTCAATCACTTGAGATGCGATCAAATAGCTACAGGCTGCGCTTGAAAAAATGACTAATCCCCAAATGAGTACTAATTTCAATGCATCAGTAGGCGAAGATAACTGTGGTAATAGCCCAATTGCGATTAACCCAAGACCCAGATTGTCGGCTTTTGTTATGGCATGTAGGCGACTTAAGACGTCCGGGAACCGGATTAAGCCGACCGTGCCAGCAAAGAAGAAGAAAAGACCTACTAGGCAAAATAGCAAACTGAAGCTGTCAGCTATATTCATTGAGGTGTCCCTCGAAGTTGTGTAAAGGTCACAATCGTTATTGACGTTAGCAACGCAAGTACCAAGGCGACATCGAGCAGGTAAGGCTGACGTTGGATAACCGACATTAGCGCGAGTACAGCCACACCGATAGTTCCCACCAACTGTGTTGTCAAAAGGCAATCGGCGTAACTTGGCGCGCGCAATAGACGCAGCAGACTCAATAGCAGTAACATAGCCAACGCGAGGGCGACTATTAATAAAAAAGTCGTCATCATTTTTTCTCCTCAATGAATGGTTGAACGGGAGTCCCTAAAAGCTTGCTTATGCGCATTTGGCAATCGTCGATTTCGGCATGATCAAATTCGTTCATATTCATCACATGAATGGTGATCACTCGACCATTCTGCTTGGCGCTTACCGTACCAGGCAACAAACTTAAGACTTGCATAAAGGTCAAAACTTGGGACTCGTTTGCCAAATTGGTGTAATACGTTATAAAACCAGGTGCAAGGTTAGGCTTAGCGGTAAGTGCCAGCTTTGCGATAGTCCACCCGCCAAGTAAGGACTGTACAATGAAGTATTGTAGAAAGGATAATAGATTGAGAGGGCTTCTTAGCCACTGATTTTTTTGCTGTTTTTGTTGTGCCAAATAGAGGCTGAGCAGGCTCGCAATGGTAATAAAAACAATGCCTACCCCCAGCGAACTTTGTTGCCAACGCACCAGTAATGCCCAAAAAATGCTGAAAAAGACGACTCGGATCAAGAACGCCCAGCTGATCACCGAGCGAAAACTAAAGGTGCACTGTGCACGCGGCGCTTCATTTCCCTCATTAAGACGTTTCATTGTTTCTTAATACCCTAGGTCAATTTCAGGTGTATTTATAAGCCTAGATTGTTAACCACAGGGGGATTAATTAACAGTCGAATAAAACGACATTTTAAGTAGAATTTATCGATAAAATAGGAGCATTAAAGCTCGGAGATGCTTTACACATGTGCAGCTCAATCAGAGAATATAGAGGTCCTTGCCGTCTTACAAATGGCCAAAACCGCAGGGTGACTGATTTTACGTTCAGCCGAAATCGCATAAAACCTATGTTTCACCTCATTAGTTTGCCCTATAACTTGAACACCAAAGTTCTGACATACTTCATCTGCTATCGCTGTAGGCATAAAAAAGACCCCTAGACCTCGTTGTCCAAATGACTTTATTAAGGCACTGTCATCAAATTGGCCCACGACATCAGGAAATATTTTTTGGCTATGAATCCACTGATCAAATAACTGCCGTATTCCAAATTGTTCTGTAGGCAATAAAATTGGAGCATGATGAAGCGATTTTGGAAAGCTCGGTGCTAATCGTTTTTTGAGTTCAGGAACCCCAAAAAAGGTTAATCCAGACTCACCAAGGTAATGATTAAAAACGCTGGTTCCCTGGGTTGTGTTAGTCGGCGCATCACTGATAACCATGTCCAATTTGTGCATGGATAGATCAGCCAATAGTCCTGAAACCGGGCCCTCTGTACTTATCAGGTTGATGCCATCAGGTATGAGAAATGCGGGCTCAATAATTTTACATACAATCGTTTTAGGTAAAGAGCTTGCCACACCGACCATAAAATCAGTCTGGTTACATGAAGCAGAACTTCGCATTACACTACTGAGTTCATGACCTAATTTGAAAATGTCATCAGCGTATTTCAGCGCTGTTCTACCGGGTTCCGTTAAAACCAAGTTTCGCCCTTGTTTTTCAAACAATGCGCAGCCCATGCGAGCCTCTAATAAAGAGAGTTGTCCGCTAATAGTATGGGGTGTGATATGTAAGCTTTTACTTGCCTTGGCTATGCTTCCTTCATGTGCAACAGCCCAGAAGTAACGCAAATGCTTATAGTTAATTAGCTCGGACAAAGAGTACCTCAAGGCTTTTAATCGTGTAAATTAGAGTATAGCAGTGCGATGACAAGGATATTATCAATTTAACAACTCAATAACAAAATTGTAGTTGTTTTAACAGTAAAATAAAGGGTGTAGCCTATGCCAAATAAGAACTACGCGGCCAAGGTCGGTTGTATGCAGGCAAACCCGTATTTCCCTTACACCTAACTGTTTCGGCACTCGTTCCCTAAAGTAATATTTTAAAATTTATAAGATATAACGACTGAAACCCTGAAACTGGCTGCACTTTGCTTACTCAAGGTAGTCAATGATTTAATACCGTGTTTCGATGCGTTTATCAAAATTGATATGATTTTAATTCATTGAAATGAATCGATAGCAAAAGTTCACCAGCCAAGACGTTGAGCTTAAATGTATTTTGTAGAACATGAATGTTGATAAAATGTATGTTGTAAATTTGAAGAAAAAAACAGTGACCATGTGGCTAACCGTGGACTATTTTTTTCTATAAATAATCGATATAAAAGAGGTCTACAAAGTCGACTGACTATTTATTAGATAATTAAGCGTGTCTAAAGCTGGAGATATGGTATGTAAGCAAGCCTAGGTGATTATCTTAATTGATTTTTTTAATTGATTATCTTAATTGATTGTCTTAATTGATTCTAAATACTCTTGAGGATATATCCACATAAGGGGGCTTCAAAGTATCTTACTGACTTTAGCGCTGGGGTAACCAACGGCAGCGATTCCGACAATGCAGTCATTATTCTCAATTATTACCTTGTGGCTTAATTCGATAAAGCGGATATTCGTTTTTTAATTCTTTAACTACAGGCTGATGCTAATTTTTGACATTAGCACCAATAACATTTCGATATATTTCCTAACCAATCGATTATCATCGATATGTTTGCGGCTATCTAAACTCAAGCTATCTAAACTCAAGCTATCAAATTCAAGCTATCTAAATTCAAGCTATCTAAATTCAACACTCGATTTATAACAATCTATCATTATTGATTTATTTTAGCTTTAAACTCGGCTTGGGTGTGGTTATTCGCTTTTTGATACCAATAATCTAGCATTCTACTGACTTCTGCTTGGGTTATATCTTCAGGCTTTTTAACCAATGGAACTGCGGAATTGCTCATTACTTGGGTGCCCTGTTCGCTTGCTATTGCCATGGCTGCTGTTGCTAATCTTCTGATTATGGCTGTATTAGGTGCGATAGCGGCTATGGCATCAGAGTCATTATACTGAGCATTTTCTTGGGCAAAATCTCGTCCAATTTGCAAGCCAGATTTCATCAGTTTATCTTGGGTAAACGCCATGGTTTTGCCTGTTTGATCAATTAACCCTAAAGCGGGTTGAGCATTAAATTGCTTGGCGTCTGAGGCTGAGTTAATGGCCGGAAGGGTTAACTGATAGGTTTGTTCTTCGGCCTGAAAGCGTAAGATAACGACGTCAGAGATAAAGTTATCTTGACGGCCATTATCGCGGTAATGGGCTTGATAGCGAAAGGCTATTTGTTGCATGCCATCAGGCAGGGTTAAGTCGAGTTTCACGCTAGATTGCTCAGAGGCCTTACCGTTAACTAATACCGTTTCAGTACTGTCGGGCAGTTGTAAACTGGCGGCTATGCTCCATTGGCTGCAAGTAAGGCAAAGTAACATGATAATGTGACGCATAGTGTGTGGTTCCATGACTGTTGATGAACAATGATTGTGGTTATGAATCACATTGCTATTGCTTAGGTGACGATAAACGCTGGACGGTAATGCTCTGGTAATTCAAAGGTTTTTAGGGTGTTACTGACTGGGCAAACAAAGCGAAAAAAACACGATGTCAGTGCCAGATCAGGTGAATGCTCGTCACCATGACCATGTAAACGATCCCCCACCACGGGATGACCAAGGCTAGCCATGTGAATACGAATTTGATGTTTACGGCCAGTGTCTATTTTTACCTGCACCTTTGATTGATTAAGCACTGGATTATGGACCAGACGAGTCGCATGTGACAGTGCTGGTTTATTATCGACTGGGCTATCAATGCTAATGGGTTGGCTAGGAAACTCGCCTTCGACAATCACTTGATAATATTTTTCCAGTGCGCGGCTTTGAAATAACTGAGTGATAGCAGCGGTGGTTTTTTTACTGTGACCAAGCAGCAATAAACCGGTTGCTGCGCGGTCAAGGCGATGGATAATAAAGGCATTACGTTGCGGTTGTAAATGCAACTCTGCGTAGCGATTAATGGTGCTGTGGTCGCTCCACTTTGAGCCTTGGCAACGCATACCATAAGGCTTGTACCAAATGCTGTACTCACCTTCATCAAACAGTAACTCTGCCGGTGCCACCTGTTCGTCTAAAATGTATTGATTGTAATAAAGGTGTAGTTTGTCACCGGGCTGCAGAGGCTTTTTTGCGCGTCGAATACGATTGGTTTGCTTGCCATGACTGTGCCAAATGGCACCTTTTTGCATGGCACCTTTTAACACTTGTTTGCTTAAGCCACTGGTTTGCGCCAGCAAATTAATGGCATCAGTACCATGCTCTGTTATATCAATATGGTATTCGGTCTTATCAGCAATCATTAGATAACTCTACACATTCATTTGGCACACGGTCAATAAGCGCTAAATGTTACCTTATTTAGCCGCAGTATGTTTATTAGTTAATGAAACTTTCTCTTGTGCAGCGTATCTGGGTATCATCTGCAGCAAAGTTGTTTTAGCATAATGCGATAAAACACAGCATTAATTGGAGTAGGTAATTTGGAACACATCATTTGGGATCTTGACCCTGTATTGATCTCTTTTATGGGGTTAAAGGTTCATTGGTATGGGGCGTTATTTGCGTTAGCGATTGCGACTGGCTTTCAGGTGATGAAGCGAATTTACACAAAAGAAGGCTTAGATATTGAATCACTCGATAACCTATTGGTTTATTGTGTGGTGGGCATTATTGTTGGTGCGCGTTTAGCCCATTGTATTTTCTACGATCCGAGTTATTACTTTGCTCATCCGCTGAAAATTTTTGCAATTTGGGAAGGCGGACTCGCCAGCCATGGTGGTGGGCTCGGGGCGATAATAGGCTTGTATTACTACCAACGCAAAGTGAAGTTACCGTTTTTGTTTTTGCTTGATCGTTTAGCGATCGCCACTGCGATATTTGGCTTTTTTGTCCGTGTAGCCAACTTTGCTAATTCAGAGATTTTGGGCGAACCAACGACTCTGCCATGGGGAATTATTTTTAAGCGGATTGATATGTTACCGCGCCACCCTGCACAGTTGTATGAATCGTTTGCTTATTTATTGATATTTATTGGCTTATACGCCATTTATAAATATACCAACATGAAGCAAAAACACGGTGCGATTTTTGGTGTGTTTTTAGTGTCAGTCTTTAGCGCCCGTATTGCTATTGAAAGCGTTAAAGTGAGTCAAGCGGCCTACCATGAGTCGATACTCAGTGCCGGCCAGTGGTTAAGCTTACCGTTTCTACTCACCGGTGTAGTGCTGCTGATCATGGCTTACCGTAAACCCAGTTAAGCGCTTAAATACAATTAATCACTTCGATACCCTAAATAACATCCAATAAAAATGTCCTATGGCTGATGCCATAGGACATTTTTTATCGGCGCGATTGCGCGAAAGAGTGACTTATTTTAAAGGTCAGTTGTTTCAAGCGCCATTTATTCAATAAGGCTACTTGCCCCCAGGTAAATACTTAAAGCGCTTCATTTGTTCATAATGAGTGTCGACAATTTTTTGCACTTGTTCAGCGGTGAGTTTTGTTTTCCACTGATGTTTGGCGCCATTTCTAAAAAAAGCATTGGCATTTTCGTGTTTTTCCACAAAGCCGCGTTTGGTTTCTTGGGCTTTTAATTGCGCAAAAGAGCAATGCTTAATGGCATTTTTTAACCGCAGAGGATCTTTTTTCAACCCCAAAAATGACTCAACTTTTCTGAAGGCTTTTTTGGGGTCATCCAAAATATCTTCATAACGTAAAATCAACTTTGAGGCATCATCGGCTGTCCAACTAGATACATGCATAGACCAAGATGTAATAATTTGCGGCACATGTGGTGCTTCATTTGGGGTACCCGTCATTTCTTCTGCCATATAAGCAATGGCCTCATCGATGCTGTAACCAAAGTAATTAGCCATTGAAATTGCCACATCTAGCGGGTTACGAACCACATAGATGGCTCCTGATGTGACAGTAGAATTATGCAGTGGCTGGCCGTTATATTCGCCTAAGTAGTTGTGGGTTTTTACAAACGTAGTGCCATTAGCTTGCTGAGCAATATCGGCTTGAACCTGTGGCCGCAGTAGACTGACTTCTTCTAACGTGAGCTCGGTGGTGGCGGTTTTACCTTTTGGTAAATAAGCTTGATAACGATGCGCCGCCGATTCTGCTGTCGAAATGGTGTGCATGGTATTGATGTCTATGGGCAGATCTTGATTTTGAATGTAGTTTTCTAAAAATGCACGCACCCAGGTATTACCTGATTTAGGGTAAGAGGCCACCCAAAGTATGTTTCCCATCCGTAATCCTTTGTTGTTATTTTTAGGTCTTTCAATAGGGTTAAAAGTACCGATAATTGAGCAAAATGGCAAGTTTAGCGCAGGGTTGGTTAGTTTTTAAATCCCTGATGAAGATGCGGTTTTAAGGCACTAACGACCTAATGCTTTACCGCTTACCCTTCTGCAGATATAGCATGATTATTACATTATGCTTGAGTTAATAGCGCTATGCGATTTAAGTTGTTTTGTTTTATCAACAAGGAGAGTTAACGTGGTTTTCAATTCAACATTGTTCGGCAGTCAATTGTTATTGTGTGCTGCTACATTTGTGTTATCAGCAAATGTAAGCGCTCAGGATAATGCTGAAAATGAACCCAAGACGTTAATATCAGTACATTTAGTTGAATTAGATGCTCAAAACGATCCTATTGAAAAAAAGCGTTTAACGCATCAATTTGCATATCGACTGATTAATGAAAAAACTCAAAAAATTGAGACCGTGTTTCAAACCCGTGAAGCTGAGATTATTTATTTAGCGCCTGCATATTATGGTTTTTAATCAATAAAAATCAGAAGCTTTGTTAAAGCATTTATTGCTAATTCTACCTGTTTCAATACCTTAGATAATCAGATGACGAACGCGGGTACATGGGTCATCGGATGCAAACTTGTTTAGCCTACATTTAAAGATAGCCATTATGCAGGTGCGCTATTGTTAGACATAAAAGAAAACTATTCAGAAGTCGCCACTCTCTTAAATGGAGATCATTGAGTAGCGGCAACGATGCGTGAGCCTTCTAAATACTAAGCGCTTTATTGATAGACTACATACTAGTCTCGCAACAATTAATCGGCGAGACTAATTGGTTTGGTTAGTTTGTTATGGTAAATCTAAAACTGGGTTAAAGCTTTTCTTACTATCATTTTCTATCGATTTGCAACATCTGTCTCAATGAAACTAGACCTGAGCTATCAATATCTTGTGGCACTTTATACAGCCCTGACGAGACAGTCATTTAGTAAAAGCGTCTGCAAGGTTACTTTTACGCTCTTTGATTTTGCTTAAACAACCCTTTATACTGCCGCCAGCACTTTTTATAGAGTGCTTGTGTAATTAATGTTAAACCTAATTAACACCAAAATAGCGAGGTTTTTTTCATTAATGAGCACTAGCCGCATTAGTATTTCCTTCCCTATTTGGATCGCTTAGATCCGTCCGTAATCGCTGCCTTCTTGGTAGTTTTTGTCGTATCTCATTATCCAATATCATTTTGTCGTATTAATGAGTTAATTTCACTGGTGACACGCAGATATAGATCGAGCGTTAGCTTATGTTGTTGATATATTGGCCAAAATTTAAACAGAGTAAAATACATGATACAAAGCATGAAAAAAGAGTGGTTCTCGAACATCCGTGGAGATCTGTTAGCCGGTATTGTCGTTGCGCTAGCGTTAATTCCTGAGGCGATTGCCTTTTCTATTATTGCTGGGGTTGATCCTAAGGTTGGCCTGTACGCTTCGTTCTGTATCGCTGTGGTGATTTCTTTTACGGGTGGTCGTCCGGGAATGATTTCTGCTGCCACGGGTGCAATGGCACTATTGATGGTGACCTTAGTTAAAGAACAAGGTCTTGAGTATTTATTAGCAGCGACTCTATTGACGGGCATACTCCAAATTGCGGCAGGTTACTTAAAGCTTGGCAGTTTGATGCGTTTTGTCTCGCGGTCGGTGGTGACGGGTTTTGTGAATGCGTTAGCCATTTTAATCTTTATGGCTCAGTTGCCTGAACTCACTGATGTGACTTGGCATGTGTACGCCATGACAGCAGCAGGCCTGGGTATCATTTACTTATTTCCATTAATTCCTGTGATTGGTAAATCGCTGCCTTCGCCCTTAGTGTGTATTGTCGCGCTAACTGTGTTTGCTGCGTTTATTGGTTTAGATATCCGTACTGTCGGTGATATGGGGCAACTTCCTGATACGTTACCTATTTTCCTTTGGCCTGATGTGCCGTTAACGTTTGAAACCTTGATGATTATCTTTCCTTATTCTGCAGGACTGGCTGTTGTTGGTTTATTAGAATCGATGATGACTGCCACCATTGTTGATGACTTAACCGATACGCCAAGCGATAAAAACCGCGAATGTAAAGGGCAGGGTATTGCCAATATCGGTGCCGGTTTACTGGGCGGAATGGCGGGTTGTGCCATGATCGGTCAATCAATTATCAATGTTAAATCTGGCGGTCGTGGACGTTTGTCGACCTTTTCAGCGGGTATTTTCCTATTAGTGTTAATCGTATTTTTGGGTGAATGGTTAAAAATGATCCCTATGGCCGCACTCGTTGCCGTGATGATCATGGTGTCTATAGGAACCTTCTCTTGGGATTCTATTCGTAATCTTAAACATCATCCTTTATCGACTAACCTTGTGATGGTCGCCACAGTAGTTGTTGTCGTGGCAACCCATAATTTAGCCATTGGAGTATTTGTTGGCGTGTTACTCGCGTCGCTATTCTTTGCCAATAAAGTTGGCCGTTTCATGGTTGTTAAGAGCACCTCGACGACAGCCGAAGCTGAGCGTCATTATCAAATTGTCGGACAGGTATTTTTTGCCTCAGCTGAAAAATTTGTTGATTCATTTGATTTCAGAGAAGTGGTCGATAAGGTCACCATTGATTTATCTCAAGCACATTTTTGGGATATTACTGCCGTATCGGCACTCGATAAGGTGGTGATTAAATTCCGCCGAGAGGGGACTGAAGTTGAATTGATTGGTCTTAACGAAGCAAGTGCGACCATTGTGGATAAATTTGGTGTGCATGATAAGCCTGAAGACGTTGAAAACATAATGTCTGGTCACTAAGCCCATAGCAACAGCATAAAAGGATAATAATGATGACAAATGTGATTGCCTGTATCGATGGTTCAAAAGCCACACTCGCCGTATCCGATGCCAGTGGATGGGCGGCCATGCAGTTAGATGCCCCAGTAACCTTACTACATGTATTGGATAAATCGGGCTATCCTACAGAGTTAAACCTGTCGGGAAATATTGGCCTTGGTAGCCGAGAACATCTACTTGCTGAAATGGTTGAACTTGAAGGGCGCATGAGCAAGCTTGCACTCGAACAAGGCAAATATATGCTTCAAGATGCCAAAACGCGCATTATTGACGCACAACCTTTAGTTGTGGTTGAAACGCTACAGCGGCATGGGGATTTGGTTGAAACGCTGCTAGAGCAAGAATCCGATGCCAGACTCGTGGTTATCGGGCGTCAAGGAGAGCAACATCAAGATCAGGCGCAGGCGATTGGAACTCATTTAGAAAGTGTTATTCGAACTCTTAAACAGCCTATTTTAGTTGTCATGGCTGAGTTTCAAATACCAACACGTTTTATGATTGCCTACGATGGTAGTGAGACCTCTAAAACAGTCCTTAATCGAGTGGTAAGCAGTCCACTACTTGAAGGGCTCGAATGCCATTTGGTGATGGCATCTGACCATCAATCTCAAGCAATGACCGAATTGACCTTGGTTGCAGAATCTCTTACCGAGGCAGGTTTTGAGGTGACAACAGCGGTTTGTCAGGGAGAGGTGCAAATCGCCCTTGAAGCTTACCAACTAGCAAACCAAATTGATTTAATGGTCATGGGTGCTTATGGTCATTCACGTATTCGCGAATTTTTTGTAGGCAGCAACACGACACGGATGATCAGTAAAAGTCATATTCCATTGTTATTGTTGCGCTAAGCAATCATGACTGCGTCCTGCTAGGGCGTGACTTCGTCACTGCTAGTATCGCTTCGCTGCTAGGACGTGACTTCGTCACTGCTAGGGCGGACTGCGTCCTGCTAGTATCGCTTCGCTGCTAGGGACAGCTTCGCTGCTAAGATTTTATAGCCTCTAGCCGCGTAGCGTCCTAGGCACTTGCTAAGATTTTATAGACTCTAGCCGCGAAGCGTCCTAGCAGCGTAGCGTTCTAGGCACTTGCTAAGACACGTGCGGTTAGACCTAGACCATAGTGCTTGGTTGCAGTGACTTTTCAGCTTTAACGGCACACACTTTAAACTCGGGGATCTTAGCGATAGGATCCAATGCATTGATGGTCAGTTTATTGGCTGCGGCTTCGGCAAAGTGGAAGGGTAAAAATAATACCCCTACTTGGGCTCGTTTAGTCACAAAGGCGGCTATTTCTATTTCACCTCGGCGGGTACTGAGTTTTAACATATCACCGTTACCCACGCCTAACTGCTCTGCATCATAAACAGAAATCATCACTCTGGGTGAACCTTTAATATCGAGTTCAGGTGTTTTGCGTGTCATGGTGCCGGTATGGAATTGCTCCAGCAAGCGACCTGTTGACAGGATTAATGGATACTCGCTATCTGGCATTTCGGCGGGCAGACGATAACTCACCGGGATCATTCTACCTTTGCCGCGCAAAAACGTCTCGGTATGCAAAATCGGTGTGCCAGGATGGTTTTCATCAAAACATGGCCACTGTAAACCATCTACCTTGTGTTCAAGTCGTTGCCAAGTCAGGCCCTGATATTGTGGCGTGAGCTGGTTAATTTCTTGCCAAATATCTTTTGTGCTGTGGTAGTGCCAATCGGCACCCAGGGTGTTGGCAATCATTTGGATAATTTTCCAGTCTACAATCGCCTCACCCGGTGGCGTTAATGCCACGCGTAACTGTTGTACTCGACGTTCGGTGTTAGTGAAATGGCCATCTTTTTCCGCAAAGGCGGTTGCGGGTAATACCACATGGGCCATCTGGACGGTTTCGGTTAAAAAGATATCTTGCACAATCATAAAGTTGATTTTTGACAGTGCTGCTATCACATGGGCTTGATCCGGATCGCTTAGTACCGGATTTTCACCCAATACATAAAGTGCATCTAGTTTGCCTTTAACAATAGCCTGCATGATTTCAGTCGCCGCCAGTCCTGGTTCTGACGGCAGCGAAGTATTTCCCCATGCGTTGGCAAATTTAGCGTTATTGACGGGATTATTGTTTTTCTGGTAACCGGGATAAAAGTCGGGTAACGCCCCCATATCACAAGCGCCTTGAACATTGCTTTGGCCGCGCAATGGATTCAGTCCCGCGCCGCTTACGCCGATGTTGCCGCACAGTAACTGTAAGTTAGAAGTGGACACGACATTGTCATAACCTGAAGTATGTTGGGTAATTCCCATTGCATAATACAAGGCGGTTTTGTTAGCGGTGCCGATCATTTTTGCCATGGCGGCAATGTCTTCGGCGCTCACCCCAGTGATTAACGCCGCATTGACTAAATTATAATCAGGCTTCATCACTTCTTGCTTTAGCAATTGATAGTCTTCAATACGCTTGTTGATGTATTCCATGTCTTGCCAATCATGGATGATAATTTGTTGCATGATGGCATTGAGTAGCATCACATCTGTGCCAGGTTTATGTGATACATATAAATTGGCACTGTCTGCGATAGTGGTTTTCTTTGGGTCCGCGACGATTAAGCGCGCGCCATGTTGATTGACTGCTCTTTTGATATGCGAGGCGATAATCGGGTGGGCAGTGGTCGTATCGGAGCCGATGATAAAAATGACATCTGAATCTTTAATACTGGGAATATCATTGGTCATGGCCCCGCCGCCAATGGTATCGGATAAGCCTGCAACCGACGATGAATGACACAGTCTAGCGCAGTGATCTATGCTATTGGTACCCATAATGCTACGGGTGAACTTTTGCATTAAATAGTTTTCTTCATTGGTGCATTTAGCCGATGACAATGCGGCGAACTTGCTTGGGCCCGCAGCATCTTTAATCGGTTGAAGTTGCTCTGCTATATAGCCTAAGGCTTCAGCCCAACTGGCTGGTTGGAGCTGACCATTTTTGCGAATTAATGGCGTAGTGAGGCGTTTAGGACTGTTCAAAAAGTCAAAGCCAGAGCGGCCCTTTACACACAACATGCCTTCATTTACCAGCGAATGACTGTCACCGGTTACCCGCATAACGTGATTCTTGCTTTGGTCAACATGCAGTTCAACACGGCAACCGACACCACAATAGGTGCACACCGTTGAGGTTTTGGTTAACGCTATATCACGGCCTTGAGTTTTATCTCTGGCATCAACCAAGGCGCCAGTTGGACAGACTTGAACACAGTTACCACATTGAACACAATCGCTGTCACTCATTGAAGCCGTGAAGCCGACACGAGGGGCATTGCGGCTAATGGCGGCGGTCGCATTTGGCAGTGCTTGATAACTATTGGGTTCAAAGCTGATAACGTTATGACCACTTTGTTGATGGCAGGCTTCAACACAAGCGGCGCAACTGATGCAACGATTGGCATCAAAGGTAATAAAAGGCGCACTGTTATCGACTTTAAATTTACGTGCCTGACTCTGATCAAGTGCTTTACCGTCTACTTTATATTCGGTGGCATAGTCGCGTAACTGACAATCTGTATTGGCTTGGCAAGCACATTCTAAACAGCGCATGGCTTCTTTCATTGCGGCATCGGGAATGAATCCTAGCTCGACTTCGGCAAAGTTAAGCGCTCGATTTAACTGGTTTAATTCTGGCATTTTCAAGCGTGGCCGTTTGGCCGTGTCAGGGTATAATTCAGCAGACAATGAAGACGTTTTCTTGGCTTTTATCGAGTTAAACGCTGCGGGTTCTAAATGGCAAGTTAACCCTTCAGTTAATAATCCCTCAATGGCCTCAGCGGCTTTTCGGCCATCGGCAACCGCAGCCACAGCGGTCGAGGGGCCGGTGCGTGAATCACCGATAACAAATAACTTTTCCACCCCGGCAGACATGGTCTGTTCGCAGCCAAGGAAAGTATGCCAGCGAGTCAAGGCAATGTGACCACTGTCTATCTGATTTTCTGGCTGGTCTAAAAAGGCTAAATCCACTTTTTGAGATACCGCGGGAATGACGGTATCAAACGCTTCCTCAAACGTTTCGCCTGTAGCCTTGGGAGAGCGTCGGCCCGAAGCATCGGGTTCACCCAGCGCCATTTTAGCAAACGTGACTGATTTCACTTGGCCTTGGCTATCACTGTGGTTTTCAATTGGATTGGTGAGAAAATGAAACTTAACCCCTTCCACTTCGGCTTCATGTATTTCATAGGGTTCTGCTGGCATTTCATCACGGCTACGACGATAGATTAAGCTCACATCAGCGCCATCTCGGACCGCGGTGCGGGCGCAATCGATAGCCGTGTTACCGCCACCGATCACGGCTACTTTTTTACCTGTGATAAGTTTTTTGTCGGTGCAATAATCGCGCAAATAATCTACACCTAAATAACAGCCCTTTAAATCACTGCCAGGGTAGTTCATTGGTACGGCTTTTTGTGCCCCAATAGCAAGGCAAACTGCATCATAATTGGCCACTAATTCGGTTAAATTGGTATCACGACCCAGTGCCACTCCGGTTTGGATCTTAAGTCCGTTACGGGTGAGCAGTTCAATTTCTTTATCAAGAATATCTTTAGGTAAGCGATACTCTGGGATGCCATAACGTAACCAGCCCCCAGCTTTAGGTGCAGATTCCATAATGGTCACATCGTGACCATTATTAGACAGATAATAACCCGCGGTTAATCCCGCAGGGCCACTGCCGATAATCGCAATGCGTTTATTGGTAGCCGGTGCTTTTGGCGGAACATAAGATTCCAAATCATGTAAATCCAGATCGGCTGCATGACGTTTGAGTTGGCGAATAGCCACCGGTTCGTCAACCAGTCCACGACGGCATTCTGCTTCACAAAATGCCGGACAAACACGACCAATGGACAGTGGCAAAGGCAAGGTTTTTTTAATGACCTTGACAGCTTCTTTATGATCGCCTCTGCCGATATGATACAGATACGACTGCACGTCAACGCCGGCTGGACAGGCGGTTTGGCAAGGGGCTTCACAATCAGCAAAATGATCGCTAAGAATATCTTTGAGTGCCTGTTGACGAATTTTGCTTAAATAGCTCGACTTGGTAATCACATCTAAGCCGGCTTCCAGCGGTGTCTCACAGGCACGAACACACCGTAAACTGCCATCATGGTTTTTTATTTGTACTTGGCATAAATTACAGTGCTGCTTCTCTTGATTGTGGGAGAAGTCACATAAGCTAGGTATATTAATACCGGCGTCAATGGCTGCCTTTAACAAGTTGTTTGTCTGGGGAAGCGATAGCGTTGTGCCGTCGATAGTGATATCAATCATTGCAAGGCCTTTTAATTTTTCGGAGTCACTGGCTAAGTCTTAATGCCTTTGAGGATGCGACGAGTAGGACATCATTAGGGTACAACAGCGTAAATGGAGTATGCCTATAGTGGTTTTTATGTCAGTAATGCAGATTAATCTTGCTAACCTTTTTCTCGCATCCACAGTCACATTCAATTCATTAAGTTTAGTTTGAGGAGCGAGATCCATATGTGACTCAGATCATTTTTGTGGCAATTAAATGAAATTTTTATAATAAAACCTTAATAAATATAAGGTTATTACTTGTTTGAGCTTGTTATTTTTACAGATAAAAGTGAATGTTTATTGCCATTGTTTATGATTCTGGACGATCCTATTGCCAATAAATATAATGAAGTTAGCCGTACAAAGGGCTGTTTGATAACTGTTTATTATCCGATCTGAGGTGAAATATACTGTGTTAATCCACCAAGCTGCTCTGTTTTAAAGAGTAGACTCGTTCAGTTACCCTAACGGATGCTTATCACCATTGGTTTTGTTGCTTGGCTGCAAGCTAATGTGCCAGCGTAGCGATAAGCTCTGGCACATTGCCTTTAGCGACTTCCGGCAGTATGACTATTTGAGTCTAAATACCACTTCGATTCTGTCGCTAATCGTCACTTGACCTTGTTGATAGGTTTGCGCCACATCAGCATTCATTTTCATGCTGGCACGGTACATTTCAGGTTGATGTGATTGCTGCGGAAAGTACCTTACTTCCCATACGCCAGCGATTTGTTCGCCAAAGCCTTTGGCGAGCGATTGGGCTTTTTGCTTGGCATCGTTAATGGCGGCTTGGCGAGCTTGGGCAATGATTTGTGCTTCTTGGCTGGATTTCAGCTCGATATTATTAACGTTATTAATCCCTTCAACCAAAGCGCTATCGAGTAATTCATTTAAGCTGTTGAGGTCCATTACGGTTACCGTCATTTGACGATTTGCGCTATAGCCGGTCAATTTTCGTGGTTCATTTTGCACATAACTGTATTGTGGATTGAGCTGTAAATTAGCACTTTGAATGTGCTTTTTGTCGATACCCGCGTTGAGTAAACGCTGCATAAATTGGCTGACGGCATCGTCGGCTTTGTCTTTAGCCGCTTTGGCACTATCCGCTTCTATTGATACTTGGACATTGATGATGGCCATGTCTGCCGGGGCTTCTATGGTGCTGGTTCCTTCTGTTTCAATATGGGCGAAACTTAACTCAGCCGCTTGCAGTGTCGATAAACTGCTGGCTGCGGTTAAGGTGAATAATACGCCCGAGAGGATACTAATAAGTAATGGTCTGTTCATTGATGACTCCGCTAATAGTTCGCTTTATGCTATTTTTTAAACCGCTAATCTTGGTCTGTTATGTGTGTAAACGGAGCTAGATTAAAAAAGGGTTTTTATGGGTGATTGTTTTATGGGTGATTATTTTTATTGTTATTCTATTTGTTATTTTAAAGACCACTAGAACAACTGCGCTGAGATATTAAGCAGTTTAGTTCTTATCCATTGGTTTACTGGATCTTCTTCAGCTTGTTTATGCCAATACATGTGTACGGCTAAATTGGGTACGTCAAATGGCAAGGGTGACACCACAATAGGCATAGATTGTTGCAGCAACATGGCATAGCTGTTGGGCATGGTCATTATCATGTCTGACTGGCTAACAACGTTAATGGCGGCAAAGTAGTGCTCGCAGCGCAAGGCAATATTGCGGGTGATCCCTTGGGTGGCTAATGCCATGTCGACGGTGTCGATGGTAAAGTCTTTTAAGCTGACTAACGCATGTGACGCTTTAGCGTAATGTTCCAGGGTTAGCTGTTGCAGTATGGGGTGATCTTTGCGGCAAATAAGCGAAAAACCTTCATGACAAATTAAGCTACTGCGTATGTCTTTATGGGTTGGCATCAGCACGTCGATAACAATATCTAAGCTTTGCTGAGCCAATGAGGGTTCAAGTTCTGTCCGCTTAATTTGACGACTGTTTATGGTGAGGTTAGGGGTGTTTTTAAGTAAGTCAGGCACCAATATTGGGAAAAACATCGACTCTAAAATATCTCTTAAACCGAGTTTTATTTCCCGTTTATGCTGCTGAATATCAAATGTGGCAGGTTGGCTGACGGTGTTATTAAGTAAATTAATCGCTTGCAGCACATCGGGAATGATTTTTTGGCACAAGGCTGTTGGCACCATTTTACGGCCATGACGGACAAATAATGGGTCGTTAAATTTGCTGCGTAAGCGGGCGATAGCATGGCTCACCGCAGGTTGGGTTAAGTGCAACTTAGTGGCTGCGGCAGTAATACTCCCTTGCTGATAAACCGTGACCATGACCAGAAATAGATTCAAATCAATCTTATTATGCAGCATATTAATAGTTATCTATAAGTTAGTATCATTTGAATTTATTTTAGGCTTGGTTAAATTAAAGTCAAACTAAACCAATATAAGCAGACTCAAGATGACCATTTCACACGACGAACACGAAGCACAACAAGCCCAACAAATTAAAAAAATGACCATTGGTACCGATAAGTATCCGATGCCGTTACCGCCAAAATTTGACAGTAAACAACAGCAACAACAATTTGAAAAACAGCGCCTAGCCGCTGCATTTAGAGTGTTTGCCCATTATCGATTCGATGAAGGTTTGGCGGGCCACATTACCTTGCGTGATTGTATTGATCCCGATTCATTTTGGGTAAACCCTTTGGCGGTGCATTTTTCTAAAATTAGGGCATCAGACTTAGTGCGTGTTAACCATAAAGGTCAAATTTTGGAAGGTAAGCACCCGATTAATAATGCCGCGTTTGCGATTCATTCACGTATTCATCATGCGCGCCCAGACGTGAATGCGGTAGCCCATGCCCATACCACTTATGGTCGTGCGTTTTCGGCATTAGGTGAGTTACTGAAACCGATTTCACAAGATGCTTGCATGTTTTATGACAACCACAGTGTGTTTGATACCTTTACCGGTGTGGTTGCCGAGGTGTCTGAAGGCGACATGATTGCTGAGGCGCTGCAAGGCCATGCGGCGGTGATTTTACAAAATCATGGCTTATTGACCGTAGGGAAGTCAGTTGATGCGGCCACGGCCAACTTTGTTATGCTAGACAGTTGTTGTCATAGCCAATTACTGGCACAAGCGGCAGGTGAACTTAAGTTGATTGGCCATGATATTGCCACAAAAACCCGTCAATTTAATGGGTCTGACTTAGTCACTTGGGGTAATTTTCAACCTCTGTATCAAGTCATGCTGGCTCAAGATAACAGCTTTTTAGACTAAGCTTGTTTAGCCACAAAGCAGTTTAATACGCGTTTATTATGGTGATCTGAGGTTCGCTAAGCTTGCTTAGCGAACAAAAATGACCGCCCATGACAGATTGATTATTAGCGGAATACGACGACCCTTGGCGCTTGTCTTGATGATGTTTAGCATGGGTTTAAGGTTAACGCAGTTTGCTTTTTTACGTTTATGGCATACTCACATTCGTGACCTACATTAGATACTCACACTCGCGACCCATATTAGATATTCACACTCGCGACCCATATTAGATATTCACATTCGCGACCCATATTCGCGACCCATATTCGCGACTCATATTAGATGCTCACACTCGCGACTCATATTAGATACTCACACTTGCGACCCATATTAGAAACTCACATTCGCGACCCATATTAGATACTCACATTAGATACTCATCTTAAAAACTCATATTTCGGATCCTGTCTTTTGCTGCTGGCGGTATTCACTTGGGGTCATGCCTTGCCAGCGCTTAAATGCCCGCCGAAAATTAGTCACATCCACATAACCTAATTGATATGCCAGTTGTTTAATGCTGCCTTGAGATTGCGATAAATAATGCTTAGCAATGTGATGGTTCACCGACGCCACAATAGTTTTATAGCTACTTTGCTGTTGAGCTAAATGGCGATGCAGGGTGCGTGGTGTCATGTGAAAATGCGCTGCGGTGTCACTCAAACTGGGTAATGGCATCGGGCTTGGCAATAAATACTGATACAGCTTATCACTCAAACTCTGCTGTCCGTTAAGTAGATCGAGTTCGTTAATGCACCATTGTCTGGCTTGCATAAATGAGCTGGGATCGGCCATCTCAAGGCGTTGGGTTAACAATGTTTGGGTTAATATAAACTGGGTGCTAGCTTGGTTAAAATGAACTGGCACCTTAGTTAATGCCGAATATTGCTGCCAATAAGTTGGCGCAGGGAAGCTCAGATTAATCTGACATAACGCCGGAGAGTGCGGACTGAGTTGTTGCAGCAACTTAGCAATAGTCACCAAGAGTGCATCCATAAACGGTTGTTGTATTACGCCTAGTGGTTGTACTTCTTGGAATGTTATGACCATGGTGTCGGCCGTTTCGTGGATATTTACCCTAACCAGCGGCGTGCGGGTGTTAATAAACTGCTTCAATGTATCAATGGCTTGTTTAAGCGTGCTGCTGTTAAGCATGGCAAAACCCATCATGCCATGAGTGTTAATGCTTATTCGATTGCCGACATGTAAACCTAGGTCTGGTCTGGCCGAAAGATTGATTGCAGAGTTTATTAGCCGTTGATAATCATCAAAACTCACTTGATAGTACGGGTCTTGTAATTGCTCAAGTGTGATGCCGTTATGCCTCAGCCAAATGTTAACATTACATTCCCACAGGCTTAGTTGTTGATAAACTTGGTTTAAGTAAAAAATTGGCAGTGGCTGCATAACATTCTTATCAATGGATTTAACTTAGTTGTAACGGATTTTGTTGCATTTGTCTATTAATGACCCCTTTATGTCCATCTCCCCCTCTTTTCTATCTTGGATGCTGGCGTAAAGTTAACCTTTAACCTTTAACCTTAAAGGACGGCTTATGTTGTCAATGTTTACGGCCAAACCTGTGACCCTAACGATTAATGACCAGAAAGTGATTGAGCGAGTCAGCGTAAAGCAAACCATTTTAACGTCTGCACTGGCGGCCAACATTCGCTTTCCTCACCATTGTCAGGTGGGCAGCTGTGGCGCTTGTCGGTGCCAGTTAGTGTCTGGTGAGGTTAAACAGTTAACCGACAGTGCTTACGTGTTATCAGCCAAGGCGATAGCTCAAGGAATGATTTTGGCGTGCCAAAGTGTGCCAAGGTCTAATGTCAGTATTAAACTGAATTTTCGTCAGCGTCAGCTGGCTGATGAGCCGCAAGAGTAGGACACTGTGATGTTTAAATATCTTAAGTTTATGTCGTTTCACCTTATGGCGCTGATTGCCATTGCCAGTATTACCTTGGGTGAGTCATACATCAGTATAGGTTTTGCTATATGGGTGGCGGTGTATTTAGGTGGCGATATTTTATTTGGTGATGATGTACACACGCCGAGCTATCAGTTTCCGGCCTTGCTGACGTGGCAATTATGGTTGGCGCTGCCCTTAACCGTGATGTTGGTGTTTGTTAGCAGTTGGCAGTTTGCCAGCCAGGATATCGGTCAATATGGCGCTTTGATCACCCGTATCAGTGGTTATGATGTGTTATTGGCGCGAGAAAATACCAGCCTGATCCAGTATGGGGTAATGGTGATTTATTTAGGCTTAGTGGTTGGTGTAATGGCAACAATTACCGGCCATGAGTTAAGCCACCGAACTTGGCAGCCGGTGTCATTATTGATTGGCCGCTGGTTATTGGCCTTTAGCTTTGATGCTAACTTTGCCATTGAGCATGTGTATGGGCATCACAAGTATGTTAGTACCTTGGACGATCCTGCGACTGCGCCCCGTGGCCGGAATGTGTATGCGCACATTGTTATGTCGACCATTAAAGGCAATATAAGTGCCTGGCACATTGAGCTACAAAGGCTTATGCGTAAACAGCTTGCGCTATTGAGTTGGCACAACAAAGCCTTAAGAGGATATGCCATGAGCTTAGTGATTATGGGGTGGGTGTTTTGGCTAGCGGGTTGGCAGGGGGTAAGTTTTTTTGTACTAATGGCGTTGTGGGCTAAAGCGACCTTAGAAATAGTCAATTACATGGAGCATTATGGCTTAGTTCGAGCGGTCAACTCGCCAGTACAACCACACCATTCTTGGAATACCAATAAACGGGTGAGTTCGTGGGCGATGTTTAATTTAACTCGCCATTCGCATCATCACGCCCAAGGCCAATTACCTTATCATCAATTGTCACCGTATCCGCACGCACCGCAAATGATTGGCGGGTATCTGAGTACTTTTGTCCTTACGCTTATTCCACCATTGTGGCATCAACTTATGTTGCCCAAATTGCAGCATTGGGATGCACATTTTGCCACAGCTATCGAGTATCAACTTGCCCTGCAAGCCAATGCAAACAGTGGTATTGCAGCTTATCAAACCTGTGCTAAAGCAAGTATTTGAACCAGTAGGCGGATTTATCTGCCAATGGCTATTCGCTAATGGCTAATTGTTAGTCGTTAACGGTTAGCCACTGATATTGATTCGATTACGCCCGCTTGATTTTGCGCGGTAAAGTGCGGTATCTGCTGCGCATACTAGGGCTGTTGGGGTGCGATATTGACCGCCGCGTTCACAGGCAATACCTTGGCTGACACTGATTTTAGTTTGCGCAGGCAACCCCAAGTCGGTAAAGGTTAATTGATTAATACTTCGCTGAATTTTTTGAGCAATATATTCAGCTGTTAATGGGTTGCTGTTGGGTAAAATGACCACAAACTCTTCGCCACCATAGCGGGCTGCCATGGCATTGCTTGATGGCAATGCATCCAAAAGCACCTTGGCAATTTTTTGCAAACATTTATCGCCATTCACATGACCAAATTGGTCGTTAAATATTTTAAAATAATCGACATCGATAATGATTAAACACAAGGGTTGGTCGTGGTTAATACTGTCATTCCAGTTGGTTTGCAGGGCATCATCAAAGGCGTGACGGTTTGCAAGGCCAGTTAATTTATCTGTGTGAGCCAAGTGGCGCAGTTTATGGTACTCAGCTTTATGGTTGGTTAAGTTATGCATGATACCGATGAATAATGGTTCAGATCCCATTTGCATTGAGGGTAAGCATGACAATGACAAGTCGGCTTCGAGTAAGGTGCTGCCACCGCGATTAATGATAATTTCTTTTGGACCGTGATTAAACGGCGCGGTTTGTTTATTGCTTGCATTTGCCTTATTCCAAACATCAAATAACGATTGATATTCATCTTTAAACGGGCTTTGTAAATAATCGGTCCAAGTTTGGCCAATTAACATCTCATTATGTGCACCAAATAATTTAGCCGCCAATGGATTTATCATCTCAATCACACCAGCAGAATTAATCACAAAAATCGCTTCTGATATCGCACTTATCACATTGAGCAAAGTGGTGATTTGTAGGTTTTCTGCGGTGGTGATTTGACCATGTTGTTGTGCAGTCACCATGTTTTTATACATAACGTTTTCGCGAGTCATAAGGTTATTTGAAATCTGCTTTTTGACTATGCCAGGATATTTAGCAAACGAGTCTGTTAATTTAGTCACTCGGGAAATGGTGTCATTGAGTTCAGTTAATTTGTCATGGTTAAACATGGTGCATTCCTTTGTGTGTTTCGACTGTCGACTCGGTGCTGATGTCAAATACTCTATTAGGAATAATGCCTTTTTACCTTTCGGTAACCTTCTGGTTTTAACTTGTTGATTTGAATGTATTTAAATGGATTGCAAATTGATGTTTATTGAGTAAAAGTATTGCTATTGGCTAAATGTTATTGGTTAGCGCTTGAGTGTTACAGCGATCTGCAGGTGTGAGTTGATCCAAAATAGAGACATGACTGAGTAAAAAAACCTTGTATAGGGGCATACTAGCGGCTTGATACTAATGGCTTGATACTAGCGGCTTGATACTAGCGGCTTGATACTAGCGGCTTGATACTAATGGCTTGATATTAGTTGCTTGATACTAGCGGCTTGATACTAGCGGCTTGATACTAATGGCTTGATACTAATGGCTTGATACTAATGGCTTGATATTAGTTGCTTGATGCTAGCGGCTTGATACTAATGGCTTGATATTAGTTGCTTGATACTAGCGGCTTGATAGTGAGAGGTGATTGGTTTTTATAAGGCTAAAGATTGTCGAGCGGCGATATATTTTATATCAGGATAAGCATTCTATGGGGGGCGTTTTGTTGAACAACATAGACAGTACTGTACTGAACTGAACTGTAGTGTAGTGTAGTTAGTGTAGTTAGTGTAGTTAGTTAGTTAGTTTAGTTTAGTTGAGCAAGGTATCTTCGAGGGCATCTAACGCTGACATATCGCTTAATAGCACTTGCCGTTCTGCACTATTTTTGATCGGTGCCAGTGCTAAATCAATCTCTTGTTGGGTTGCCGCTTGGCTGATAATCGGAGCGGCACACAATATGGCGGCAAACACCAAAGAGATAGAACATTTCATACTAATTCCTTTTAAATATAATAAGTTAACTTTTAAAAAACACAGTGTGTTAATGAATAACACACGCCGTTTTAGCCATGGTTAGGCTATGGATTGGTTTAGCTATTGCTGGTTTAGCTAGGTTGAACAAGATAAAAAGCTCAGGGCAAGCCTGAGCTTTAATGTTTAATGTATTTAATATCTAGTTTGGGTGATTGATAATTTCAGGATCTGGACTGAGTACCAGTAAGGTATTGCTGCTGTTTGATAGCACAAATTGAAAGCCGGTATTGCCTGGTGTTTCATCTAAATCAGTTAATTGAATTAAGCTGCCATCGCTGCTGATGGTGATGGCATCGATAATTTTATCAAACGGGGTGGTAAAGGCCGCGCCAACAAATTTAAGCCCCTTACCTGTTTTGTCAATTAGCCGGTAAGAGATGGTGCTGTATTGGTTAATGACCACATTGCCACATACTGCGGTGCCATCTAGGTTGGTGTAAGTAAATATTGGCACATCATTGTCGAGGGTGACGGTGAGGTTAAAAAACGTTGCTTGGCCTTGAGTATTTGACATTATATTCTCCATACTTTTTGTTTAGGGTTTAGGGTTTAGGGTTTAGGGTTTAGGGCTAAACCTAAAATCGGTTATGGCCGAATTCTCTAGCAGTTGAACTATATCTGGGTGTTGCTTAAGCTCTTTGAGGCAGTCGAGGGCTTTAGCATAAGGAATGGTAAATTGTGGATCGTTATTGTGATCGATAATAGGTGCCAATTGATTTTTAGCTTGTTCACACAGTATGTCTACCTCTTTGGCCTGACCTAAGGATGTCAGCAATGTTGCCGCAAGCATGTTGCTTTGAGCTAAACCTGCTGAATAGGAAGTGTTTTGGTTAAATTCCGTGGTTAATTGGCTAAAAGACACAATAGCTTGGCGCGCATAAACAAGGCTTTCTGAAAGCAGTCCTTGTGACGCTAAATAATTTGCCGCAGCCAGCTGATATTTAGCCCATAGGTCATTTTTCTTAGTTGATGTTACTAAGGTCATATCTGTAGCAAGTATAATTGCTAAAGATTCAATACTATATTCAGTGCCCTGTTCAATTGGGTCAGGGCTAAATGTCAACATATCAAGGTAAGCGTAATATTGTTGGGTCTTCCAAATATCATTTTTCGGGTCTTGTTTAAGGGCGCTAGTCATCGCTACTAAACTAAGTTGTGCTTTGATAAAGGCTTGTTGGCGCTGGCCTTGATAACTTAACAAAATCGCCAGTTGTTGGTAGCTACTGGATAGCCGTTCAAGTAAATAGGGCTGTTTTACTAATGCTTGATTGGCCAAATGTTGTTGAATTTGTTGATGTATTTGTATTGCCGCGGTAATGTCACCTTGGGCGGTGGCGGCGCTGGCAAGCCACGAGCGTGCATTAGCAATATCGGCGATTAACTGGCTATTGGTTTGATCTTTAAACCATATGTTTAGTTTTAACAGCAATGATTGCTCAAATGCCTCTCGGGCGGCAGCAAAGTGTTGCTGCTTCATGTAAATCGAGCCTAAGGAGTTGTGGGCATAAGACAATTCCATGACCGCATCGTTGTCCTCTGGCGCGTATTGATACATGGCTTGGCTGTAGGTTAAATACTGCTCGAACCAAGGCTGCGTCGCAGCCCAATCACTTTGATCGTACTCAAGCTGGCCGAGCCAAAAGGCATTGGCGCCTAAGGTTTTAAGTAAACTGAGGTTTTTGGGTTGTATTTCAAGTAACGGCAGCATGCGTTCACGGGCGGCGATTAATGCGCTGTGGGCTTCGTCGGTATTGCCGCGCGAATAGGCCACTTCGCCCATGGCCTCTAAGGTTTGGCTGTGTTGAAACTGGGCTTCAAAGCTTAACGTGCTGACATCGTCGGCAGAAAAGTCGCTGAAATATTCCAGCGCCTTGCTACTGATCCCATCGAGCAAGTCCATGCGGCCAATGCCGCGCATTTTATCGGCGAATTCGCCCACCATAAAACCAAGTAAGTTTTCTGCCGCAAGGCGTTTTTGCTGGGCTTGGTTTTCGGCTTTAATACTGCGTGCGCTCATGGCGATAGCAATAATCGTTAAGGTAACCAGGGTCAGCATGGTAACGCGGCGACGCCACCGGCCAGCATTGGCCTGTTTGGTTGACGCTTGGATCAGGGCGGCTTCGTGTGGCTCTAAGGTAAATAACGGATTGGCGACTAAGCTTTGTGCCTCTATTAAGGGCTTACCTTCGGTGAGTAAATAGGCGGTGCTTTTTGACTCATTTAGCCAGCGCTGTGACTGATGCTGTAAGCGGCTTTTAATGGCTAAGCTGTCGCTGTGCTGGGTTATCCACTGAGTCGCACGGGGCCAACGTCTTAGCAATGCTTCATGGGCAATACTAAAACAGGCTTGGTCGTATTGCAGATGTGACACAAATAAGCGCTTGTTGACCATGGCGTTAACCAGATTTCGTTCCGCTTCGCTATTGAGCCTTTCCAAACTTGCCGCGCGGCTGGTGACCGATTTTTCATCTTCGGATAAGGTCACTAACATGGATAACACTTTAGGTAATGCGCCGCGTTCAGCGTCGCTAAGATTGGCGAGCACTTGTTCAGCATTTTTACCGATAGCGCCTTCTAAACCGCCTAGTGAGTGATAAACCGAGACTAATAGCTGGTCATTTTCATCGCGCTTGAGGTACAGGGCTTCTAAAGTGTATTGCAACATGGGCAGGGCATCGGGGTTTGAGGCGGCGTCGCTGCAGAGCATTTCGTCCAATGGCATGGCGGTATTAGGGTCTACTGACCAGGTGAGGTTAGCGGCATTGGCCGGCAAGCGGATCATTTGCATCAATTCGGTTCGGGTTGGCGCAGATAAATCGAAATGTGAGCCATTGGCTTTGCCTGCCATTAAGCTTGGATGACTGACCACTTGGGGGTAAAAGTCGTTGCGGCAAGCACTGAGCACCAGTACAACCCCTGAGGTGGCTAAACGCTCGAGAATATCTAAGGCATCTGTGCGCTGTTGTTCGCTATAAATAGGCGATGATAACAACACTTCTAAACGGTCAACGAACAAGCAAAACTGCGCTTGGCTGTATTGATAACTTGGTTTAGCCGCGGTTATTGCCTGTTGGCATTGGGCGATGACGCTAGGCATATCTTGTTCAAGCTGCCGGGCAAGATCTTGTGCACTTAACTCGCTGAAAACGGCAATGTGGTTAACTTCCCAGTCGAGCATGGCGCAGGCAATATCAATAAGCAGCCTATCTTGGGTGACATCGGCTAAATCTATGCTGGCATAATCGAGCACGCCGACACCATTAAAGCCGCTGGCGCTTTTTAGGTTAGGAATAACACCGGCATTAATTAACGACGATTTACCTGTGCCGCTTGGGCCAAGTACTAAGCAAAATGCGCGGCCGAATTTGATTTGTGCTGTAATACGATTGAGTAAGGTATCGACTTGTTCACCCCGACCAAAAAACACCTCGGCATCGTTCGGTTCAAATGCGCGTAAGCCGGGAAAGGGTGATTGGCCTTGCCATGGCTCAGTCGTAATTCTTGTTTGGTGACCAATGGGAAACTCAACCTTGGCAAGGGTGCGGTAACCGCGTTTGCGGATGGTTTCAATGTAACTGGGGTTTGATGCTTGGTCGCCTAAGGCTTTGCGCAGTTGGGTAATGACTTTGTGTAGCGGGTTATCGCCAATGGCGATGCTGTTCCAGCAGTGGTGAATAATATCATCAGCGGTGAGCACTTCCCCTTGGTGTTGGCACAGTAAACGCAATACATCCATGGCTTTGGGTTCAAGACTGCGAATGATATCACCCGACTGAACACTGTTACTTTGCGGATTAATTTGCCATTCGCCAAAAAAGAAACTGCTGTTGCTCATGTTTGATTGTTTTCCAATACGTTAATCGGGTTAAGTTTTAGGCCAATTTAAGTTACACCATGATCACACTCATCCAGAGATAGCCTGGGTCATACTATTTGTGCGCGTTTGATTGTAGGGTGCGATTACGTCAGTTGTATTTTTGGTGCAAAAATAACAGTGAATTACATTTGCCTCGACAACGATATCGCATATAACTTCTGGTCAATGTCGTTGTTCTAGTTGTTTAATGTGTTCTACTATTGCCCGATTAACTGGCGTTTTTACGCCATATATTTCCCCAATACTGACGACTGCACCATTGATGAAATCGACTTCAGTTTTACGTTTAGCTTGGATGTCTTGCCACATTGAGGAACGCGCTTTGGGATCGATGTCGAGCATCTGTTTAGCAACTAGCTTAAATAACCAATTTGGCAGTGATAAAATGGTGGGTAACCAAGTGGGCTTGACCTTAGTGTATTGATGTAATTGGATATCTGCTGCCTCGCATACTGCTAGCCACTCCTTCATTGCCTTAGCCAGTACGCGGCGATTTTTATAATGGCTTAACTGCTGTTTAATCGGCAAATTGGTGACAGCATTAAGGGCATTATTGAGATTTAATAATAATTTACCGTAAATCATCGGAGTGAAGTCTGCTGCTATGTCGCAACCAAATCCTTGGCAAATTAATGCCGACTGAATCGCGACAGTATGAGGATTTTTTTGCAAGGTAAATACGCCTTCAGTGCCTTTGTGAAACACGCCATTAGGCAGTTGCAGTACATTAAACGGCGTGATCCCTTGGAGTAAGGCGTAATGATCGAGCGAGTCTTTAATGCTGTCAAAACTGCCGAAGCCATTTTGCATAAATATAATGCTGCTATGGTCATGGGTAATGGCCATTAACTGATTGGCAATAGTGCTGACTTGATGGCATTTTAAGGTAACAAATACCACATCAAATTTGCCATTAATTGATGATTGTTGAGTAATGTCAGTGATTAACGCTTGCGGCATCACGGTCTGATTAAACCCTTGATAATCACTCAAGGTAATGCCGTTATTGGCGATGATTTTTTGCTTAATTGCTGGGCGACAAATTAACGTCACTTTTAAACCCGATAGGCACAATTGTCCTGCTAAATAACATCCTGTTGAACCTGCGCCAAAAATTGCAATTTCCATTGTGGGTTAATTCACTGTTAGTTAGTTAGCGGCTTATTATTTAATCGCTTATTCATGACTAGACGATTTTTTAAATCGCTATAAAGGTAACATGACCTTTTACTTGCTTGTAACATAACAGATATTTTGGCAGTGTAAAAATTTAGCCCATTAAAATAAAAAAGGGAGTATCCATGAATAAAAATACTATTAGCACCATTGCCTTGGCGGTGCTTGGATTAACGATGGGGTAGACGATAGCTTGTTACGCTTGAAGTGGGCAACTATGGCGATACTGTAGCGATACTATAGCGATACTATAGCGATAGTATGTCGATGCCAGTGAGCCCTGTTGAGCAAATAGAGGCGTTGTTAGAGGTGCCTTTTGTGATGAAAGCCAGCGTTATTTATAAGCAGTTATGTTATTAATCATAGTCGATCAGTAATATCGATAATATATGTTGTCGCGAGATTATCGATATTGTCGATCACAGTACAATGGAATTAATACATTTTAGTTTATTTTCAATAACTTGATAAAAAGGCTTTAATGGTTTGATTTTTACTGCAGATGCTCTCATACTTATTTAAACAGTATGATTGACTATATCGTTATTAATAGATGTTATTTACTTTTTGTGGTTAACACTATTAATGACATACATGGATGTGGATAGTAGCTAAGGAATGCTCGTGTCGATTGAAACCATCGGATTATTGATTTTCATCTTATTATCATTGATTGCCTTGTTGCTGTTTTTGAATCTTAATCAATATCGTCAGCATCAAGCTAGAAAGATGATATCAGATACCTATGAACTTATTTTAGACCAAGTCGATGTCTATATTTATGTCAAAGATACCCAGTATAAGTATATTTTTGCCAATCAACTCACCCTCGATTATTTTGGCGTCACGCTTGAGAAACTAAAAGGCACTTCAGAACGAGATTATTTCCCTGCCAATATCGCTGATATTTTACATCATAATGACAATAAAGTGCTTAATTCACAAAGTAAAATAGCTGATGATATTATTGTTGATACCGAAGATTCTTTGATTGTGTACCACGAGGTTAAGCAACCCTTATATAATCAAAAAGGCATATTAATTGGTCTCATTGGTATTTCTACCGATGTCACCGCTGAGTATCATTTACGTTCAAAATTAGAGCTGCAGGCGAATACTGATCCGTTAACCGGCTTATTCAATCGGCGCTCATTTACCTCATTTTGTGAACACGAGTTTTTGCGTGCTAGCCGCTATTTCCAACCTTTTTCGTTAATGATTATTGATATTGATTTGTTTAAAGCGGTCAACGATACTTATGGCCATTTAGTGGGTGATGAGGTGATTAAGCGCGTTGCCAATATATGTCATGACCAGATCCGCGAGGCCGATGTATTGGCTCGAATTGGCGGCGAAGAATTTGCCATTTTATTACCCGATACTGATATTGATTCTGCTTATATACTGGCAGAACGCTTAAGGGAAGCTCAACAACAATATGATGAACCGCTGGCACCGCCAATAACCATTAGCATTGGTGTAGCAACAATACATCCTCAAGATAAGACATTTTTAGAGCTTTTTAAGCGGGCAGATAAGGCGTTATATTCGTCAAAAAATATCGGACGTAATAGTGTCAATATAGCGTAATAGTATGTACTTGATGACTGATGTGTTGTGCGTCGCAGCGGATCACATTGAGTATCATGGCCATCAGTTAATGTGACAATCCGATGTAATAATCATATTAAATAGCTCATTGATCTTAAAAATTGTTAATTTAAGTTGCACGCAATTGGTTATCGTGATTATCATATAGCAAGTGCAAAGCAAACTTAGTGCAAGTTTTTGGTCATTTTGTGCGTTAGAGCTCAATATGTGATGGGAGTTTTGCTCTAAATTGGTCCAATTGTTGTTTAAGTTCGGTGAGTTCAGATGTATCGATACCGCATTGTTCAATAACACATTTGTGGATCTGCTCAGCTCGGGGTTGAAGTTGGTGACCTTTTTCGGTTAATTGCATGGATAACATCCGTTCGTCTTGACTATCGCGAATGCGTGTCAGTAGCCCATCGGTTTCGAGACGTTTGATCACAGGTGTTAATGCACCCGATTGTTGACCGAGTTTACCGGCTAAGGTTTTTAAGCTTAAGCCATCTTGCTCCCAGAGGACTAACATCACCAAATATTGGGTGTAGGTTAGTCCGATAGAGTCAAGTAACGGTTTATACAGCTGCGTGATGGCCAATGACGTTGAATAAACAGCAAAACACAACTGGTTTTCGAGTAATAGAGGTTGATTTTTATTCATATCAGTTATTTAGCTCGCAAAGTCATTGATCAGATTTGGACTGATCAACTTAAGTAAAAGAAACGTATTATTTGGCCTTGGTTGTTTATGGTAGCAGTGTTTGCAAGATATCAGTATTACTGCTGTAAATAGCTTTTAACAACCGAGGTCATATTGTCTTCTCAGTACCATTTTATGGTGCTTATGTTATTTAAAGGACACAAAATGAACACTCAAAATCGTCGCATCGTACTCGCCAGCCGTCCTCAAGGGGAACCTGTTGCCAACAACTTCCGCTTAGAAACCGTCAACAAACCTGTACCGGCAGAAGGTGAGGTGTTATTGCGCGCGGTGTATTTATCACTTGATCCCTATATGCGTGGCCGCATGAATGATAGCAAATCATATGCAGAGCCCGTCGCCATTGACGATGTTATGGTGGGCGCGGCGGTATCACAAGTTGAAGTGTCTAATCATCCAGATTACAAAGTGGGTGAGTGGATATTATCGTTTGGTGGTTGGCAAGATTACTTGGTATCAAATGGCGAAGGCTTAATGAAGTTGGGCGATAATCCAAGCAATCCTTCTTATGCCTTGGGTATTATGGGCATGCCAGGCTTTACCGCTTATATGGGCTTATTGGACATTGGTGCACCTAAAGCGGGTGAAACCATTGTAGTGGCAGCCGCTACTGGCCCTGTTGGTGCAACGGTTGGCCAAATTGGTAAATTAAAAGGTTGTCGAGTGGTGGGTATTGCCGGCGGCGCAGAAAAATGTCGTCACGCCAAAGAAGTGCTAGGTTTTGACGAATGTATTGACCACAAAGCGGCTGATTTTGCTGAGCAACTGGCAAAACATTGTGATAACGGCATTGATGTGTATTTTGAAAACGTTGGCGGTAAAGTGTTTGATGCGGTTTTACCGTTATTAAATACCGGTGCTCGAGTGCCATTGTGTGGATTAATTTCTCAGTACAATGTGACCTCGTTACCCGATGGCCCTGATCGTTTGTCATTACTGATGGGCACTTTGCTGGTTAAGCGTATTAAGATGCAAGGTTTTATTATTTTTGACGATTACGGCGACCGCTATCCAGAATTTGCCAATGATATGGGGCAATGGTTGGCACAAGGCAAAATTCAATATCGTGAACAAATTGTCGATGGTCTTGAAAACATGACCTCAGCCTTTATCGGGCTGCTAAAGGGCGAAAACTTCGGCAAGGTTGTCATTAAAGTAAACAATCCTCTGTAATCTAACCGATTACGGATAAACAAACTCTATTTAAGGAATAACAATGAAAGTATTAATGGTATTAACATCGCACGACAAATTAGGCGACACAGGTGAGAAAACCGGTTTTTGGTTAGAAGAGCTAGCGGCACCATACTACGCATTTACAGACAAAGGTGTTGAGGTTGTGCTGACGTCACCTAAAGGTGGCTTACCGCCATTAGACCCGACAAGTGATAAAGAAGATTTTCAAACTGATTCTACCCGTCGTTTCACTGCCGATGCTACAGCACAGGCGTTATTAGCCAATACGCACACATTGGCATCAATTGACGTAGCTGAGTATGACGCGGTGTTTTATCCTGGTGGTCATGGTCCGTTATGGGATTTAACCAATGATAAAGACTCGATTGCGTTAATTGAGCAGTGCTACAAAACCGACAAGCTTTTAGGCTTGGTATGTCATGCACCTGCTGCGCTTAAGTACCCTAAAAAGCCAGACGGCACCCCATTAGTTGCAGGTAAGAATGTGACTGGGTTTACCAATGGCGAAGAAGCAGCCGTACAACTCACCGATATTGTGCCATTTTTAGTTGAAGATATGCTGCAGCAAAACGGTGCTACTTATTCTAAGGGTGATGATTGGCATCCATATGCTGTGGTTGACGGTAAATTAATTACGGGTCAAAACCCAGCGTCGTCAGAGTTAGTGGCAGAAAAAATGTTAGCGTTATTAGCGTAATATTGTTCATAGTTAAGAGACGCTAGAGCAATCTAGCGTCTCTTTTTTTATCACAGGATTGGCATTGAAGTGGACTGTAATGACTTCTTTTGCGAACGCCTTTACCCTAGAGAGAACATCTAAATGATTACCTTACATCACTTAAATAAATCACGTTCAAAACGCATTATTTGGTTACTTGAAGAATTGGGTGTTGACTATAACTTAGTCGCCTACCAACGTGATGCAAGCACATTTTTAGGACCAGAATCGCTTAAAAAAGTGCATCCGTTAGGCAAGTCTCCGGTATTAGAAGCCAGCGGATATACTATTGCCGAATCTGGTGCGATAACCGATTACTTGATCCAAACGTATGCCGCGGATCGATTAATGCCAGCACCAGGCACGGCTGATTATATTGATTATCAACAATGGATGCATTTTGCTGAAAGCTCAGCCGCACTGCCATTATTGTTGAAAATGTTTGTCAAAATGGAGGGAGCCGAAACCCAGTTTATTGGTGGATATGCCGATGCTGAAACCGCCAAAGTTATCGGTTATGTTAATGACCGTCTAGATGGTAAGTCATATTTAGTCGGCAACAGTCTCAGTGGTGCTGATATTATGATGTCGTTTATTGCAGAGATTGTCGGTCAAAATGGCGAGTTTGAAAAATATCCAAATATTGCAAACTATTATCAGCAATTAATGAGCCATACGTCATTTAAAAAAGCGCTGCAAATAGAAGCTGAGCACGATCGTTAATCATTATCTTGTGGCATTTTGAAAGACGAACTCAGTTCGTCTTTTTTGTTGGTGTTGATATTAGCAATAAGCTAGAAATACATCATTTATAAGGTTTTTGTGGTGTTGATATTAGCGACAAGCTATAAATACATTATTTATAATGTTTTTGTTGGGTATTAATTAGCTTGCTACATGTTAAAGGTTACATTTTTGTTTAAAATTTGTTCGTTATAATACTAAGGTGTTAGTATAATAAAAGTGTTCTTGTTTGAAATAAGGTTACCTTATGTCTACTTTATCTGATGAAGAACTCGCTTACTTTAGCGATGTTTTTGCACCGGAAGATGACAGTACCGATAATTCATTAGCGAAACATTCATTAAGTGTCGCGACTGAAATACCTCAAGTACTTGCTCATATTCTGGGGAATGCCAAACTAACCTTGCTCGCTGAGATAAGCTATTATCAGTTGTGGTTTCCGTTAACCTTAAAACAAGATGACCTAGGACAATTTTCGCCACAGTTGGGCGTCCCTGAAGTGATTGATATGCGCGGTGGAGAACGCAGCTGGCGGCTTGAACATGTCAAAAACATCAAGGTGATGGATAATGACTCCGCGAAATATGTTGAGGTATTATCTTTGTCTAGCTCAGGGATGACGATTAAAGTGCCGCAAGAACTTAATGCCAAAATGCCACATTTAACCCAGCTTATTTTACCTAATGGTGTGCACCTTGATATGGTCTTTGAACCTGTAAGGACCGAGAACGGGATCATGGCGGCAAAAATTAGTGCCGAGGGTGAGTCGCGTGAAATTTTGCGCCAATTTTTATTTAGCGAACATAAAGCTAAGTATTCGCACCTTTATAAAAATATTAACCGCTAACAATAAAGTCCTTGGCTAATATGGTTTGAAGCGTAGTGATAAATTCATTATCACTTTTTGGCTGAATTAATTGGCATAACTCATCACCTACAGTGGTAAATCGATAATAGGTAAACAGCAAGTGCTGATCTTTGGGTTTTAGGGTCAAAGTGGCATTACACATCGTTAACTGAATATTTTCATTACTGCTTAATAGTCCAGTTTCAAATTCGCTTTTATGTAACAACCCCGCATCGACTAACGTTAAAATACTCGAATAAGGTAACCCGAACTGTGACAGGCCGAAGTTGGTTTGAGTATGCTTACGAAAATATTGCTTTATCCCGCCATTAATACGATAACTGCTGAGTAATTTAAATCTGGGTTCAGTATTAATTTTGACTGACATACCTAACGCTTTTTCAAAGATCTGTGCTTCTCGAAGCGTCAATTGTGTGAGCAGCGCCAAGGTGCGAAGGCTGAAATTACCAGGGTTGACGACTTCGCTGGCCAAAATTTTGGCCCATAAATCTTGCATCTTACGATTATGAATTTGTTCTGCCATTTGAAAGAATTGATAGCGCCAATCAGGATCTAACTCCACACCAGTAACATCCGATGGGGTGTAAGTGAGCGCTAAGGCAAAAATGCTTTCAAGGTTGGCCTGATGTTGGCTGAGTTGTTTGCGTTGACGGTGTTCTGCACGCTCTGCAACGGATGCAGTTGAAGGCCGATAATCTTCTTCGCTTGCTAAACCGATAATGCGCCCGAGCAATAAGGTTTTTTTGCGAGCGGACACTTGAGTGTTGCCATCTTGGATTTGCGTAACATCAACATCAGCCATCATTAAACCTCTTTATGCATTGCGCTTGCGTCATGTCTGTATGGTATGACATCTACGCTGAATCGTTTAGTGCTTTGTTCTTGATGGTGACCATAAGGTTTCTTTATCTGGTCGTGGATGGCGCGGAACATTGAATGCTAGCGCGAGTGAGCATACGGCAAATCCAGTACCGATAAAGAAAACCGACTTAGGCGAGCTTAACCACAAAATACCTAATAACGCCGGAATAATAACCGCTGCTATATGATTTATAGTAAAGCTGACCGACATGGTTGAAGCAATATCTTGTTTATCTGCAATTTTTTGAAAATAAGTCTTTGTCGCTATCGCCATTGCAAAAAGAAGATGATCAATGACATACAATCCTGCAGCAATATTTGCGTCGTTGACATAGGCGTAACAACTGAAAATAATGACTAAGCCAATGTATTCAATAATCAAGGCATTGCGTTCACCTATTCGACCAATAAAGCGGCCTATTTTAGGCGCAAAGATTAAGTTAACCACATAATTAATTAGAAATAACCCAGTAATTTCGGATACCGAATAACCGAACTTTTCAACCATCATAAAGCCTGCAAAGACCATAAATATTTGCCGGCGCGCACCAGAGAAAAAGGTCAGTAAATAATACAGCCAGTAGCGTTTTCTCATTATTAAATGCTTGTGTTGAATGGAACCAATGGTAAAACGAGGGAAATATACCGTCATCACAAACACCATCAATAATCCACATCCGCCAATGATGCTGTACATCCAAATGTAATCGAGGCTAAGCCAACTCATTATCAACCAAATTGATCCGTAGCCGAGTAGCGCCGCCGCCGAACGCCAAGCTAATGCTTTACCCATAAAGCCTGGTGCATCGGCCTTTTCAACCCATTGCAATGTAAGCGATTGATTTATAGTTTCAAAGTAATGAAAGCCAATCGACATCAGTACCGTCGTTAAATACAGCCCGATGACATCGGGAAACCAGCCGGTAATGCCCACACCAATACACAATAACGCCAACGATGATAATGCAAAGGTTTGCTCTTTGATCATTAACAACACAAACACTGCGGTAAAGGCTAAAAATCCTGGGATTTCTCTTAGGCTTTGTAATAAGCCTATCTCAGCTCCGGTAAACGCAGCACGTTCAATGACAAAGTTATTTAATAATGCCTGCCAAACAGCAAATACCATTGACATCACAAAGGTCATCCATAGCAGTAACTGTTGTGGATTTGTTTGTTGGCTAGCGATGGCGTTACCTCTTGTAAGTGAAGTGTCCGACATGGATGGAATTCTTGTTCTTAAGGGGATAATCCATCATGACACAAAACCGATTGTTAAGTGAAATGCATATCGCTGTAAATTAATTGCTTATAATAGTGTAAATTGTAATGCGAATGATTATCACTTGTAATATGCTTATCCCGTTTTGAGGGAGCATTAATGTGATATGTCGGAGAAAAAGATGAATAACAAGTTAACTTTGTTGGCAGTATCTGTCGCAAGTGTATTGGGCTTAAGTGTTATGTCGAATGCACACGCCGCAACGAATACCGAAATATTAGCTAAAGCAATTGCTAAACAGGAAGCTGAAATTGCACTACTAAAACAACAGCTTGCTACATTAGCTTCTGAGCAAAAGCAACAACAGCAACAAAACAAACTGGTGGCGACTCAAGTTGACACCGTGGTACAGAAAACTGCTGAAGCACATGATCGTTTTAGCCGTTTTAGTGTTAACTCATATGGCAGCGCGGTTTACACCAGTGATGAATATTTCGATAACGTCCAAGATACCTCTGCAGAGCGACGTAATCGTACGGATTTAGAGCGGATAGTGACTGAGTTTGGTTATCAGTTTACTGATGATTGGAGCATGGAGGTTGAAATTGAATATGAACATGGTGGCACTGGCTCCGCATTAGAATATGACGGCTTTGATGAATTTGGTGAGTTTGAATCTGAAGTTGAAGCGGGTGGTGAAGTGGTCGTTGAAAAAGCGGAAATTCGCTACCGCCCTAGCAAAGCGTTTGGGGTGAAGTTCGGTAACATTCATTTGCCCATTGGCTTATCAAGCATTCTGCATAAGCCTAGCCAATATTTGACCGTGCAGCGCCATAAAAGTGAGGCTGCAATGATGCCGACCGTTTGGAACGAAAACGGTATTGGTGTTTACGGCGAAATGTCAGACTTTCATTATCAAGCACAAGTCATTAGTGGCTTAAATTCTGAGTATTTTCGCACCTATGATTGGGTGGCATCTGGCCATCAAAAACGCTTTGAAGAAGTCAATACAGATGACCTAGCGTTTGCTGGCCGTCTTGATTACGGTAACTTTAAAACTGGCAGTGCTGTTGGAGTGGCTTATTACTTGGGTAATACCAGTGGTAATCGTCATAAAAGTAACAAGTTAGACGTTGATGGTGCATTAAGGATTGTGTCTGTCGCAGGTGCGTTTGTTGAAGGGCCTTGGATACTTCGTGGTCAATATTTATATGGCACGTTAGACAATGCTGATGCGATCACCCTAGCCAACAAAACCACCCCAGGTTTACAGCCCGGTAACTTTGCTCAATTGGGTTCAGAGTCACAATCGTTCTTTGTTGAGGCAGGTGTAAAGCTCGACGAATGGTTTGATATTCCGATGACAGTGTTTGCCAATATCGATTATTCCAATCCACTTATGGCCGTTGAAACGGGCACAGCAACCCAGCGTTATGAAAACACTTGGAGCAGTGTAGGTATTAACTATTCCCCTATACCTGAGGTTGTTATTAAAGCCGAAGGTGGTCTGCATCAAGTGGCAGTTGCCAGCATTCCTGACACTAACTTTTTTGCTTTGGGTGTGGGATATCAATTCTCGCTATAAGTTTATTTATTTTGAGTCATTTTTTTTACACGGAGTTTTATTATGCGCGTTAAACACACTGCAATTACACTGGCTTTAATCACTACGCTTTTAGCATGTGGCGGTTCAGGTTCTGATGATACAAGCACCGAAACCCCAGTGGTACCAACAACGGGGTTTAGCTTTGTCGCTACTGAAATGATCACCAATTTAACCGATGATGTCATTGTGGCCGGTTATGCAAATTTAGCCGCTAAAGGTGATGCTTTATTATTGGCAACACAAGCATTGCTAAGTGCTTCTACTACTCAAGCCGATTTAGTAGCGGCACAGAATGCGTGGAAATCAGCTCGTGAACCTTGGGAGCAAGGTGAGTCGCATATTTTTGGTCCGGTAGATTCATTAAGTATCGATCCGCATTTAGACAGCTGGCCATTAAACACCACCGATTTACAGACTCAGTTAGATAGTAACAGTGGTTTTGATGCCGAAACTATTAAAGCTTGGAATGATGACGTTCAAGGTTTTCACACCATGGAATACTTGTTATTTGGCAATGGCGTTGACAGCAATACCAAGCTTATTGCTAACCTTACCACCAGTGAACGTGAATATTTAATAGCGTTAGCGGAAGTGTTTCGTGATTATACCGCGCTGTTAGATGATGCGTGGCAAGTGAACTATAACGCTGAAGGTGCTACTGCTATACCTTATGCCGATTTACTTAAAACCCCTGGCGATGCAACTAACACTATTTACTCATCACAATTAGCTGTTATTGAAGAATTGATCAACGGCATGATTGGTATTGTTGATGAAGTGGGTAACGGTAAAATTGCCGATCCATTCGGAGAGTCATTAACCACGGCAGACACTTCTAAGGTGGAGTCGCAGTATTCGTGGAACTCACTAACCGACTTTTCAAATAACATCATTGGTGTACGTAACGTTTATCAAGGTGAGTTTACGGGTGGTGCCGATAAGCAAGGTTTAATTGATTTTGTGACAGCAGCTGATGCGACTTTAGCTACGCGTGTCGCCAGCGAAATTGATGATGCCATTTTAAAAATTCAAGCCATTTCGGGTAGCACTAGCATGCCTTTCCGCCAAGCGATTCTAGATGATGATGGCCGTGCTAGAACCCAGGTCGCTGTGGATGCATTAACAAAGTTACAAGCGACGCTGCAGTCAGATGTGCTGCCTTTATTATCTGATTGGAACTCATAATTTAGCTGTTACCGCCTCAATAAGGCCATGGAACGACCTTATTGGGAGGGTAAGTGTGACCAAAAAATAGAGAATCAACTCATAACAAGGTCGCATTACTGCCAAATAAACTCAATTTTAGTGTGAATGTGTGAGACAAAGATGAACAAATTATTAAGACAACCATATTGGTTTGTAGCATTACTGGGGCTTAGCCTAAGTGCTTGTGGTGGCAGTGGCGATGAAGTTATCTCTGAGCCAGTGGACCCCGTTACGACTTATCCTAGCTACACCTCTGTTATTGCCTTAGGCGGTGATACCACTACGTTTGATGCCAATAGTTCTGGCCATGGTTTTTCGACACCATCAGTTAATTTAACTGACGATGAACTCGAGTTACATTTAGAAGGTGATGCCAATTTTGAAGTGTCATTTACTACCGCACCGAATGAACAACATCCTGAACTTGATGGTTTAGGCCCAGTATTCAATAACGCAGACTGTAATTCTTGTCATCAACGAGATGGCCGAAATTCAACACCATTTGTCGCGGCAACTGAAACGCGCATTAAGTTAAGCTCTGCTGATGGAATTTTCTTGCGTATTAGCAAAGCTTCAGCAGAACCTTGTATTGAAGGTACGGCAGATAATAATTATTGTGCGCCAATTAAAGTGCCTGATTTTGGTGATCAACTATTTCATCGTGGGGTATTAAAAGCGCGTGCTGATTGGCAAGACAATTCGTTTGTTGGCCAAGCTGACGTGTATTTGTCTTATGAACGTCATGATGAGGTCTATTCGGACGGTGAAACGGTTAGCCTGAAAAAGCCTATTTTTGAAGTGGAGAATCCTTATGACGCGCCAGGTGAAACCAAGCAAAGTGCGAATGTGACGTCTAATTTACTTCAAGATGATGTGTTGATGGGTTGGCGTAATGGCATGCCTGTGTTCGGTTTAGGTTTATTAGAAGCTATACCTGAAGCAAGCATTTTGGCCAACGTTGATGCCGATGACAGTAATAGCGATGAGATTTCTGGTCGAGCTAACTGGGTATTTGATGCCGTAAAAGCACAAAATGGCGATAGTACACCTGTTTCTTTAGGTCGCTTTGGTTGGAAAGCCAACACGCCAAGTGTCCGAGTACAATCGTTAGGCGCTTTGCGTGGTGATATTGGTATTACTAACCCGTTATTTCCCGATGAAAGCATTGTCGGCACGAGTTTACATGATTCATATTTAACCCGCACAGGATTTGTCGATACTGGTGAAGATGTTGATGGTGCGCCAGAGGCTAGCGCAGAATTCAGTGACTCTGTGGTCTTTTATGCTGAAACGTTAGCGGTACCCGGTAGACGTAATGTAGACGATAGCGATGTTCGTCAAGGCGCTCGATTATTTGAACAGCTCAATTGTAGTAGTTGTCATACCCCATCATTTGTGACCAAAACGTCGGGTGATATTGGCGGAATTCCGATGAGCGACAGTTTAAAAGGCCAGACTATTTATCCATTTAGTGACATGTTATTACACGATATGGGTGAGGGCTTAGCTGACGGTCGTCCAGACTTTTTAGCCGATGGCAATGAGTGGCGCACACGACCGTTATGGGGAATAGGGCTTACGCAAACCGTTAACCCACAAGCTGGTTTTTTACATGATGGACGTGCGGCAACCTTGGAAGAAGCTATTTTATGGCATGACGGTGAAGCCAAAACATCTAAGCAAGACTTTATGGCATTAACCCAAACTGAGCGAGTTCAAGTTATCGCATTTTTACAGTCGCTATAAATGTTTTTAAAAATCCAGATGCCCTAGATCCTTTTCTAGGGCGTTTTTTGCGCAGTATTTCACATTGCCGCTATTGTGGATCATGATGACGTGATCTATTTCATGTAAATTTTGGCACTAGTGGACTAAAATATTGAATTACTTTAAATGATTTCAATGAAGGTCAGCATGAGTCAGATTTTACTGATCCATTCAAGTGTCCATGGTTACACTCAAAAAATATGTGAGTATTTACAACGTCAGCTAGCTGCGCAAGATCAGCAGGTCACGGTGGCATCTTTAGCAGATGCTCCCGATTTAGCCCTGTTTGATAAAGTGTTCATCGGTGCCAGTATTCGTCATGGCAAACATCGTCCAGCGTTGTATCAATTTATTGAAGCTCATCGTACGGAATTAGAAAACAAACCCAGTGGTTTTTTTTCGGTTAGCTTAGTGGCGCGTAAACCGCAAAAAAACACCCCGCAAACTAATAGCTATATGCAGCAATTTTTACAGCAAAGTGTTTGGCAACCAACATTATTACAAGTGTTTGGTGGTAATTTAGACTACCAAGGCTACGGTGTGATGGACCGAAATATTATTCGGTTTATTATGTGGATAACCAAAGGCCCTACCGATCCTAATACCAAGGTAGAGTTTACCGACTGGCATAAAGTTGATGAATTTGCTCAGCAGATCATTGAGGCATAATTGATGAAGCCAGCGATGACAGCATCGCAGTGGTGCGATGCGATAGCCACTAAATTGCACGCCGTAACAGGGGTGTTGAGCGTTTTGCTTATTGCCACTAGCCCGTGGATATTAATGGGGCGGCGTTTGCAGCCTAATAGCAGTGGTTGGAATAGCTGGCATGTCTATGGTGGTTTGTGTTGTGCTTTGTTAGCCGTAGCTTTTGCTTTTGATGTCTGTAGGCAAGGTCAATGGCGTCAGTTTTACCCTTGGATAGTGGGCGACTGGCGTCAATGTCAGCAAGACCTACTGGGCTTGTCTAAAGGGCAATTACCGCTATCTGGCGGTAAAGGCTTATTGAGTGTGATTGCCGGGATATGTTTATTGTTATTGCTGTTGGTATCTGTCACAGGTGTGGGGTGGTGGTTGGCTCAAGGTGGTGAATATGCACTGAGTTTACGCTATTACCATAGTTTATTTGCAAACTGTTTTGCTGGCTTATTACTCGTACATGCGTTACTTGGACTACTGCATTTACGTGATTTTTTTGATTAGAGAGCGTGGTCTGGTTCTGATGATCTGGTTATATCCTCCCAAGCCACTTCAACATGCTCGTTTCAGCGCTCCCGTAGGAAGAGCCTAGAGGGCTGCGCTGCTAGGAACTCGCAAGCTCGCCAGAGGGCGGTGCTTCGCTCCTTCTAGGTGCTAGGTCTTAGGTCCTAGGATCTAGAAGCGTAGCGACCCTAGCAGGACGGAGTCCGCCCTAGAACTTAGCAGTCTGCACATGCGTAATCCTGCATTTCGAGGTCGTTTGAGTATAGGTTCTTATCTCTGAATTACAGATGGGATAAATCGAAAAAAATGGCTATCAATTGATAGCCATTTTTTTCATTAGTGTTGATTACTCATCAAGATGCGGCCGTTATTTTGAGGTGGCTAAATAGTTCATCAACTCAATTAGTTCATCTAAAGTGCTAATTTCATTCATATTGATAGCGTATTTATCATTAACGATAAATGCGGGTACGCTACTGACGTTATATAACGTTTGTTGCTGACGCCATAAAGCCAATGCTTTATCGGTAGTACTGCTGTCGGCCAATGTGTCATAGGTTGCGGCATCGACACCAAATTGGCTGAAGATTTTTTTAATGTCTTCACGGCTGTTTATTTGTGATTCATGCTGGTGGCCTTGAGCATTGTGATCATGCCCATTGGCGCCTTTATCACCTTGGATAGCCGTAAACATTGCGTGGTTGAGCTTTTCTGCTTGACCAACCTCATGAATAACAGCCAGTGATCGCATCACTTCAGTGCCTAAATCGCTGTTCATAAAGTCAACATGCTTAGTATCGAAGGTGACCTCTTCATCTAATCCTGCTTTAATCTCAGCAAGATACTGAGTTTCCATATTGAAGCAGTTATGGCAGTAAAATGAAAAAAACTCAGTGATTTTTGGCGTACTAGTAACCATATTATTGGAAATTTGAGTGTAATGCTTGCCTGCAACAAATGGCGCAGCAAATGTGCTAAATGAGGCTGCTATGAGCGTCAATGCAACGGCGAAATATTTAATCATGTAAAACCTCAGATCAATGTTATTAGCGAGTAATCAATAGGATTAGATTAATCTGCTCGAGCTAATTAGGGTAAGTTTCTAAGCTGAATTATGGCTTAAATCATCAATTAAAAAGGCGTTAATTTCGTGATCCGTGCGTGCTTTATGAGGTTAACCTCTGAATTAAGGCAAGATATTGAAGTGAACTTAATGATTATTAAGGAATGTCATCATAAAGTGGCATTGAGTTGTTCAATCTAGATGATGCGATATAGAAGGTTAATCTGGATAATTAACCAAAGCCTGTTTATTGATGGCTGTAAATAGCTAACGATTAAATGGCTAATGCGCATCGCTAAATAACTAAAGCACAGTTAGTCATGCAGAGTTCTGTGGACAATCGCTATCATGGTCTATGAGTGTTCGACCAAGATATTGAGCCTGTAAATTATTGGCAGCCTACGCTTAATTTCTTAGGGTTTGCCATGCTTCGCATACTTCACGGAAACGTTCGGCATTACCTTGTTCGCGGTCGGGGTGCCATTTAAGCGCGAGTTTGCGCCATTGTTTGCGAATGTCTTTATCGGTGGCAGTGTCATCAAGTTCAAATACTGTCAAGGCATGACCTTGGTGCATTAACTGGGTGTTGACGCCAATATACTCCTGATAACTTGACCAGAATGACTCCAGCATTTCTTGTATAACGTTAACGCTGGCATCATAATTGGCCCAATCGAGATAATAATCGCGTAATGCACCATCGCAAATATGTTGCACATCAGCATTGGCCGGAATAATCCTAAATATTTGGATCTCCATTGCCTTTACTTGTAACCACTGTTTGGGGATTAATATGTCTTGTAATTCATATAAGGCGTTCATCAGTAGAAAGTTGAGTTTAAAGAGGTCTTTTTCGGGTAAAGGGTCAAGATTATACATTAATCCTTTGGCTTGTAACTCGCTCGCCAAATGATGTACTTTCCAACTTTGGTTGGTTGATTGCAACAAACTCAGCACAGGCCATATGAGCGGGTTGTCACTTTTAGGCACCTTGAGTTCGTTGTTGTCTGTGGTGCTTGCCTGTTCAGTTCCATAGGCATGGTGTAAGGTTTTATTGACTAGCATAGTGGCGTATGGGTCCTGAATTGGCGATAAAATCTGCTTTTCATGGCAGCCCACTATGCCATAGTCGTTTTTAATGACAAGTAGATTTTATTGTCATTACGACCCAGGTATTGACCTTGAACTTTGCCTTCAAGCTTGAGATAGCAAACTTAACGCCTACTCTATATTGTATTGATAAAGGATACTTGTTAATGAGGTGGATTATTGTTCACATTAGGATCGGTTGACGCTACTAGTGGCGCTTGAGATAATGGCGATGTGGCGAACGTTTTGATTTTTTTATTGCTTTTGATCAATTAATTCCTTTTCTTGCAGGCAAGAAAAGCTTATTTGATATAAAATTCGCCGCAATAAAATAACTGGGGCTTTAACCAATGACAGATAAACTCTTTGTTAGTGCGCAACAACTTTTGGAAGATTCATTTAGACTCGCTGCACAAGTATATGACAGTGGCTTTCGACCACAGTTTATCGTGGGTATTTGGCGCGGTGGAGCACCTATCGGTATTGCCGTTCAAGAGTATTTTGATTTTAAGAAAATCGAAACAGACCATATTGCAGTTAGAACCTCGTCTTATTATGGTATTGGCACTGACAAACAAGATAAAAATATTAAAGTGCACGGTTTGCATTACATTATCGAAAATGCCAATGCTAGCGACGGTTTGTTGATTGTTGATGACGTATTTGACTCGGGGCGCAGTGTTGATGCGCTTATTGGTAAATTAAGAAAATTTATGCGTTTGAACATGCCAACCGATATTCGTATAGCATGTCCTTACTACAAACCCAAAAACACTAAAGTCGATCTAAAGCCAGATTATTTTATTCATTCATCTGAAGATTGGTTAGTGTTCCCACATGAAGTGTCTGGTTTAAACCCACAAGAAATTGCTGAAGGTAAAACTGACTTTAAAAATATCCAAGATCTGTTTTTATAAGCCTAGCGTTGCAGCCATTTTAGGCGTTGATAACAACGAATTCATGTATAACTTTATGTAAAGTTTGCTAAAGTATACCGCTATTTGAATGCGTCAACATACTTATGTCAATGCGACAATATTAGTATGCTGGCGCACTTTTTTTATCCGAATTAATGCGAAATTTAGTTAACATTATGGTTACTGTAGAATTGTTTACACCTGAGGCACCCGTAAAACGTCGATTAGAACTATTAGCGCCTGCTAAAAATGCTGATTACGGCATTGAGGCTATTCGCCATGGTGCTGATGCGGTTTATATTGGTGGTCCTGCCTTTGGCGCGCGCCATAATGCTGGTAACAGTGTTGAAGACATTGCTCGTTTGGCAGAATTTGCTCATCGTTATCATGCTCAGGTTTTTGTGGCGTTAAATACCATTTTAATGGATGACGAACTTGATAAAGCCCAAAAGCTTATTTGGCGGCTTTATGAAGCGGGGGTTGATGCCTTGATTGTTCAAGACATGGGTGTTTTACAATTTGATCTGCCGCCTATTGCGTTGCATGCCAGTACGCAAACGGATAACCGCAGCCCTGAAAAAACGGTCTTTTTAGAGCAAGTTGGTTTTTCGCAAGTCGTATTAGCCCGTGAGCTCAATATCCCACAAATTCGCGATATTGCTGCTAGCACAAAAATGAAGTTAGAGTTCTTTATTCACGGCGCATTATGTGTCAGTTATAGCGGTTTATGTAATTTGAGCCATGCGTATTCTAATCGCAGTGCTAATCGCGGTGAATGTTCACAGATGTGTCGGTTACCGTGCAATTTGACCACTCGCGAAGGTGACGTCTTAGCTGAAAATCAGCACTTATTATCATTAAAAGACAATAACCAGACCGATAATTTAGAAGCGTTAATTGATGCTGGTATTAGTTCGTTTAAAATTGAAGGCCGCTTAAAAGATATTACTTACCTTAAAAATATCACCGCTCATTATCGTCAGCAACTTGATGCGATTATGGCTAAACGTGATGATGTAGAATCAATTTCTCATGGTCGTTGCACGTTTAACTTTATCCCCGATCCTGATAAAAGTTTTAACCGTGGTAAAACGGATTATTTTGTTAATGAACGTACTGAGGCCATTGAGCATTTTAGTTCGCCTAAGTTCATTGGTGAAAAAGTGGGCCGTATCACCGAAGTGGGTAAAGACTTTATTAAAATCGATACCCGTGAAAGTGGCAAAGACATTCACTTTAATAATGGTGATGGCCTCTGTTTTTTTGTTGAACACTACGAAACCCAACGTTTGTCTGACGATAAACTCTCTGGCGTGCGCATCAACCGTGCTGAAGGGAATGTCTTGCATTTAACCGAGGTACCCAAAGATCTTAAAATTGGGGTGATGATGTTCCGTAACTTTGACCATAAGTTCGAAGCTAGCCTTAACAAAGATTCTGCTAGCCGTAAAATGACTGTCGATATGCAATTTTTTGATACCGATGACGGGGTGGGATTAACGATTACAGATCGGCATAATATCAGTGCGACAGTCATGTTAGCGTGCGATAAAGCCCCCGCTAATGACCAAGTCAAGACCGCCGAAAATCTGAAAAAACAATTCAGTAAACTTGGCAGCAGTGACTTTGTATTGAACAAGGTTAATTTACTCACGCAGCAGATGTGGTTTTTACCCGTCTCGGTTGTTAATGAGTTACGCCGCGATGCCGTTAGTGCATTAATGACGGCAAGAGTTGCCAGTTACCAACGACCAGAGCGCTGGGTGCATGATAAAACAGCACGTTTCCCGCAAAAAGCACTGAGCTTTTTATCTAATGTGGCGAATGAAAAAGCGAAATCTTTTTACCATCAACATGGGGTGATTCAAATTGAAGACACCTATGAGAAAAATAACGTTTTGCATGATGCTCCGTTAATGGTCACTAAACATTGTCTGCGTTACAGTTTTAATTTATGCCCGAAAGAAGTTGAAGGTATTAAAGCGGATCCTATGTTTTTAGAGGTAGGTAAAGATAAATTGAAATTGATTTTTGACTGCCATAAATGTGAAATGATGATTGTTGGCTCCAACCAATTAGTGAAACAATAATGGCGCCACAGCGTGATTTTAACCATCATTGTTTTTCCGCTGGCAGTATTAAGCTTGCCATTGGGTTAGTTTTTCAAATAAGCTGCAAAAATAACCATTAAATAGCTGCCCAAACTCGTGTGTTTCGAGTACACTGCGCGGCTGAAATTTCATGGGTTTTAGCCTGTGATACCTTAAGTAGGAAAGAATAGATTATGAGCGATAGCAAAAAGTATGCTTTACGTGTTATTCAAATTGAAAACACCTGGAAAACTGAAATCACTCGTCGTATGACATCGACTAAAACCATAGTATCAAAAAGCCAAGATGGTTTTGCATCAGAAGCAGAAGCCATTGTATGGGGCGAGCAAGCACTGCAAGGTTTTTTATCTAAGCAAGCTGATCGTAACCAGCGTAAAACTGAGAAGCACCTTAAAGCTAAAAGCTTAGCGGCTGCTATTGCTGCTGAATCGGCCATCGACGAAGAAGAGCTGTTCGATGCTGAAGATGAAGACGAAGACGAGCTTAACTAATATTTTACCCACTATGTATAGGTTATAGATAAGTTTCAATTTTTGTATGTTCAGGATAGGACGTACTAAATTAGCATGATTTTTGATCAACTTATCTCTATCTTGACCAAATAAGGATTCATTTGGATGAACAAGATTGCTGCAATTATAGGCTGCTCGGGGTGTTTAGGAATAATGTTCCTGTTCCCCAGTAGTGCATCTGCTACCCCTCCAGCACAGATGGCATTTGGCGACGTTGATAAGTCATCAGGTGTTATGGTGATGTCTGATGATGTCCAGAAACTCATAACCTTGTCTGCAAAGTTCGGCTTTTTACCGCCATTAGATTGGAAACTTGCATTCAGTGATAAACGTGGCGACATGACGATGGCTGAGTTTATTCCAACCCATGAGTCATTAAATGACTGGTCTAGTTTAGTCTGCATGCAGGGGTTCAAAGGGTTAGCCAATGATGTTGAGCCGGAACGCTTTTTAGATTCAATGGCGGCGACTTATCAACAACATTGCCAAGGGGAAATTGTTTATCAACAGCTTGGCAGTTCTGAAGTTGACGGGCTCGAAGCGGTACATGGTTTATTAGGCTGCACCAGTATGCCTAATATTCATGACACTTCAGCAGTGGAAGATGTGTCCTATATCAGCCGTCCACAAGGCGAAATGGGCTATTTTTCTGTAATAAGTGATGACGAAAATGTCTACCTAATCCATAAATCTATTCGAACAGACGTGTTTACTACCGAAACGACTCCTATCACTATCGATAATTATCGTGACTTCATGACGTATCCCTAGCGTCGAATCCTAGCGCGGCGTCATGTGGTTGATAACCCTCTTAGGTGCCACTAACCAACAAGTTGACTGTTCTACATGCTGAATAATCTGCAGGTTACTCTTTTGTTGGTATCAAGTTCACCTTTAGATCCGTTATAATCTCTGCGTTATTATTTTATGATGTCAGCAATAATTAAACGGTACTATGGTACTAAATGCTAATGCTGGCATAACGAAACAGATATTTTTAATGATGGGTTGAACCTCAACTCACGTTATTTCAAGCGTTAACCTCAACTCGGCTTATTAGCCCGGGTTGAGATTAGTTAGTCAATCTTTACGGTGCTTGCAGTGGATCGATAGACCAAAGCAAGATAATCGGGAAACCAGTGTAAATCTGGTACTGCCCCCGCAACGGTGATTGGTGAGAGTCAGGTGCGCAACAGGGTTGCGTTAATCATCTAGACTCGCGCGGGTTATGCCATCGGTATAACGCCACAACCTCAGTCCGGAGACCGGCCTTAAAGGTGATTTCGATGATTTCGGTGGGCAGATCTCGAAATGTGATGTGATACTGCTTGTTGACTTATTCTGACGATTTTTTCTGTAGATTAGGGCGACAGTGGTTATCTATATTACGGCGCTATTGCCCCATTTTTCCTTTCAGGAGTTAAAGGTAAATGGGTACTAAACCAACAAAAATTGCACTGCTATTAAGTGCTGTCTTCAGTGTGGCAACGGTTAATGCTATTGCGGCAGAGTCAACCGATACATCCCCCGGGTCTTCAGCTATCAGCATGGATGAAACCATTGTGGTCATTGGGCGTAATCTTGCCAATCCACTAAACATTGCGGCCAACGTCAATGTTATTGATGCCGCCGATATTCAAATGAGCGGAGTCACCAATTTAACCGATTTATTACGTGGACAGTCTGGCATTCAGGTGTCGGATAATAATTCGGGTAGCGTATTTTCTATGCGCGGATTTTCTGCATCACAAGCGGCCAACAACACGCTGATTTTAGTTGATGGACGCAGATTGAATAATATTGATATTGCTGCGCCGAGTATTGAATCCATTCCGCTTAACTTAGTTGAGCGGGTTGAGATTTTATCCGGTAGTGCAGGGGTGTTGTATGGTGACCAAGCGGTTGGCGGCGTTATCAACATCATTACTAAGGCACCAACAGAAACCAGTGGTGGCTTACAAGTCAGTGGCGGCAGTTTTGATACCTATGAAGCTAAAGGCGATATTTCAGGTTCCATTAACGACGAATGGCGTTATTTTTTAGCGGCAAGCTATAAAGAAAGCGACAATTACCGCGACAATAATGATAATGAAACCGGATCTATTTTAGGTCGTGTACAGTATCAAACCGCTAACGAAGATTTTTATGTTGAAGTTAATTATTTTGATAACGATCGTAAAACGCCGGGTGCACTCACGTTAGCACAATATGAGGCCGATCCACGCCAAGCCGCGGCTTTTTCTGAGGGCGAATACTCTCATGAAATGAGCACCGCACTGCGAAGTGGTTATCAATATCAGTTAAATAATATTTGGGCCTTAGGCGCGGATTTAACCTATTCAGACTCGTTAACGACCAGCGTGTTGTTCGGCGGTGCAGGGCGAATTGAACGTGAATTATTGAGTTTTTCACCTAAAGCTAGCGCCAATTATCATTTAGATCGCGGTGATTTAAATTTTGTTGCAGGTATTGATGTCAGCAAAGGTGAAGCCGATTTTGATACGCTTTATATTCAACGTAATAATGAACAACAACAAAGCAGCGCCTATGTGCAAGCATCGGTACCTATTTCGCCGACATTATCCTATGTCGTCGGGGGGCGTTATTCAGAAGTAACAGACGATTTATACGACCAATTACTTTATCCTAACCGTATTGAAATCGATAACGACGCGCATGCATTTGAGTTAGGATTTAACTATCGCCCAAGCAGTGAAAATCGTTTTTATGTCCGTGCCAATGATAACTTCCGCTTTGCAAAAGTAGATGAACAAGCCTTTACGCCGCTGACGGTACAAGGTTTAGATCCACAAACTGGCCGCTCTTACGAAGCGGGTTGGGACTATACTACCGCCACTCAAACGTTAAAAATCAATGCTTATCAACTTGAGTTAGAAGATGAGATTGTTTATGAAGGCGGAAGAACTGACGGCCCTTATGGTGGTGGCGCTAACGTTAATGCGGATCAATCTCGTCGTTTTGGGGTGAGTACGGCTTATGATGTGCAGTTATCAAATGACTGGCTGCTAGGTGCTTCGTACGACTATATTGATGCAGAGTTCACTCAAGGTGAAAACGACGGCAAAGCGTTATCTTGGGTGGCTAAGCATTCGGGTAAGGCTTACATGAGCTATGACTTTGCCGATCATTGGCAAGCATTTGTTGAAGGTGTTTATACGGGTGAGCGCTATATGGAAGGCGATAACAGTAATATCGGTGATAAGTTAGACCACTACGTGCTAACCAACCTTGCATTAAACTATGCTCATGCTGGTTGGAATGGCAGTTTACGTGTTGATAACTTACTTGATGAAGACTATGTTGGTACCGGTTATTACTCTGCGTTTGGCAGTGGTTATTATTCTGGTACGGGTCGCTCAATTAGACTGACTGCGGGTTATCGTTTCTAGATAATTTGGCTTAATAAATAGTTACCCATAAAAGCCAGTAAACTATTACTGGCTTTCGTTTTAATATATCGTTAAATTAATTTATAGCGTGTTTATTCTTAAAAAGGTAATCGATAGATATGACTAATCTTGAGCAACAAGTTTTTACTCAAGTTCAAGCTATTATTGGCAATGAAGAACAGGTCATTGGTCGTCGTGGCATATTACTTCCATTAAAAAAAGCCTTGATTAACGAAGCTGATATTAGAGTTGTTATCGACACAGTGTCTGCCGACCCTGCGTTGGCAGCCCATTTGTTGTTGCGCAGTAATACCGCACAAACAGCAGGGGTGATATCGACCAAAAGCCGAAGTGTCAAGGATGCCTTAATCCGTTTAGGCCAAGTGAACATCTATCGTTATGCGTTTTCGTTTTATCTTAAAGAACGGCTTGATGAGCTTTCAGAACCGTACAAAAAATTAGTCCAAGGCTATTGGGCCTTAAATGAAATAATTGCGATGGATTGTATAGTACAGTTACGTGAAGATAATAAAATCGGTGTTGGTACTAAAATTGATGCGGATGAAATGCAAACATTAGCATTATTTAGTGTGTTTGGTCAGGTGATTGCGCTAACGGCTTTTGCTTATTTAAATGCTGAGTTATCTCGGCCCGTATCATTGACAGTAATAAAATCACTGATTGATAAGCAACAACAACAGTTATCACTTGATGCATTTGAGTCATTAGGTTTGGATGATGATTTACGCGATGAATTTTTAATTGCCCATAACTTACGCCAAACACAAAACCCTGATTCTCCAGGACTTGTGCTTCGACGCGTGTTATCTAAACGACAATTACTGATCAACCCGCTGTAGTATTATGCCTTCATTTGCTACAAGTTCGAGCCACTTTTGGATTAAATTTGCATTAGTGGCATCGCGGCGATAAGCACCAAACAATGGACGTTTTAGTCCTTCTGCCCCTAATTTAACCGCAGTAAGATTCAGCCCCTGACTTTCTCTGATAGACCAAGTTGGCAGGGTTGCTATGCCGTCATTACAGGCAACACGCTGCAATAACATTGAGGTTAAATCACACTGCTTTTGCTCGCCAGGTTCAATACCCGCGGGCTCTAAAAAGTGTTTGTATATATCTAAACGCGCTAACGGCACGGGGTAACTAATTAAGGTTTGCTTTGCCAATTGGGCTGGCGTTACAAACGCTTGTTGAGCTAATGCGTTATCACTGGCTACAATTAATTTAACTTCAAAATCAAATAGATGCTGGTAAGCGACACTGTGTCCCGGCACTGGATCTGAGGTTAGCACTATGTCTAAACTCCCCGTCTGCAATGCATTGAGTGAATCAAATAAATGCCGACTTGAAATATCAATTTGAGCCGCTGGCGCATGTTGTTTAAATTGCTCAATAACAGGCATTAACCAACGAAAACAACTATGGCATTCAATGCCGAGCTTAAGCTGTTGGCTTTCACCCTCTAAACCGCGTTTAAGATCCGACTCGGTTGCAATCACTTTCGGTAAGATTTCTTCCGCTAAATTTAGCAGACGTGAGCCTTCATGAGTAAAGGTTAACGGCTTACTCTTACGAACAAAAATACTTGAGTTAATCCGTGTCTCTAACTCTTTTATTTGATGAGAAAGCGCCGACTGGGTGACAAACCGTTTTTTAGCCGCACCCGCTAAACTGCCACTTTCTTTTAACGCCATCAGGGTACGAAGGTGTCTAAGCTCTATCATTTTCTCTCCACATGAATCTTGCTCAACTATTTGATGAAATCAATTCGATTGCTTGACAACAGAATAACACAATAAACTTCTAGACGTCCAGACGCCTATGCAGGTTTTCTGCATAAATGGTATAAATTTTTGCTTAACGAAAAGGCAAGCAGTATGAAAATTTCAAGTTTAGGATTTCCTCGCATAGGACGTCAGCGTGAATTGAAGTTTGCTTTAGAGCGCTATTGGCGCAGTGAAGCCACATTAACGGAGTTGAAAAACGTTGCCTGTGAATTAAAACGCACCCATTGGCAGTGGCAAGCAGATGCAGGTGTTGAATTACTGCCTGTAGGGGATTTTGCTTATTATGACCAAGTGTTAACCCTGAGTGCGACCTTAAATGTGATCCCCGCTCGTCATCGGGTCACTCAAGCTGATGGCAGCCAAGCCCCTGTCGATATTGACACCTTATTTCGCGTGGCTCGTGGCCGTTCGCAAACCGGCCAACATGCGTGTGCGGCAGAAATGACCAAGTTTTTTAATACTAACTACCATTATCAAGTGCCAGAATTGAGCGCTGATCAAGCGTTCGAAATAGCCTACGACCAACTGTTTGATGATGTTACAGAAGCGCAGCAATTAGGTCATCAAGCAAAACCTGTGCTGCTCGGTCCAGTGACGTATTTATACTTATCTAAAAGCCTCACTGAGTTTAATAAGTTGGTGTTATTACCGCCGTTACTGGTTGCTTATCAGCAAATTTTGTCTCGTTTTGCAGCCCAAGGTGTGAGTTGGGTGCAATTTGATGAACCGGTATTAGCGGCAGACTTAACCGATGAGTGGCAGCAAGCTATTCGTCAAAGTTATCAAACGTTAGCGCAACAAAAGCCAGCATCTTTAAATATTTTACTCGCCAGTTATTACGGTTCTATTGCCCATCATCAAGCATTGGTGAGTGCATTACCGGTTGAGGGGCTACATCTTGATTTAGTCAGCGCGCCAGAACAGCTTGATGTGTTTGTTAATGCGCTTTCTAGTCAACAGGTACTTTCTATTGGGGTGGTTAATGGTCGCAATGTGTGGGCTGCTGATGTTGATTTGATTGCTGATAAAGTGACCGAATTAGCGACCAGGTTAGGCGATCGTTTGTGGATTGCACCTTCATGTTCATTGTTGCATTGTCCTGTGGATGTCGAGGTTGAAAGCCAATTAATTACGCCATTACTTGGCCAATTAGCTTTTGCGAAACAAAAATTATTTGAACTTAACGAAATTTATCAATTAATCGTTGGGCAAGGTTCAGCAACTAGCCAAGCGATTATTGATCGTTGCCAGCAACGCCGCTTGGCAAAAGCTGCAGCAGCTAATCAACAGGTTGTTGAACGTGTGTCGCAGTTAACCGCTGATGATTTTGAACGTGACAGTCCATTTGCCCGCCGTATCATTGCCCAACAACAAAAGTTAGCGCTGCCATTATTACCCACAACCACCATAGGTTCATTTCCGCAAACGCCAGCCATTCGGGGGTTACGCAGTCGCTGGCGTAAAGGCGAAATCAATGACAATGATTACCGATCACAGCTTGAGCAAGTTACTCAAGACACCATTTCTCGTCAACTTAAATTGGGTCTCGACGTGCTAGTCCACGGCGAAGCTGAGCGTAATGACATGGTGGAGTATTTTGGTGAACAATTAGACGGTGTTGGGTTTACTCAATTTGGTTGGGTGCAAAGTTATGGTTCTCGTTGCGTTAAGCCACCGTTAATTTATGGCGATGTGTCTCGTCCAAAACCAATGACGGTCGACTGGGCTACCTATGCGCAAAGCTTAACCGACAAGCCCGTTAAAGGCATGCTAACGGGTCCGGTGACCATTTTACATTGGTCGTTCGCTCGTGAAGATATTCCTCGTAAAGATATTGCCAACCAACTTGCATTAGCAGTACGTGACGAAGTGGTCGATTTAGAAAGCGCAGGTATTGGCATTATTCAAATTGATGAGCCAGCATTTCGTGAAGGTTTACCGATTAAACAAAGCCAATGGGCAGATTATTTAACCTGGGCGGTGGATGCGTTTAAGTTATCGGCTGCAGGTGTTGAAGATGCAACTCAAATCCATACACACATGTGTTACAGCGAGTTTAATGACACCATTAATGCCATAGCGGCGATGGATGCAGATGTCATCACCATTGAGACGTCACGTTCGCGTATGGAGCTACTGAGTGCCTTTGAAGATTTTCATTATCCTAATGAAATTGGTCCCGGTGTGTATGACATTCATTCGCCGAATATTCCAACCGTTGATGAAATGGTCGACTTAATGACTAAAGCGTCGCAAAAGGTGCCGGTGAAACAGTTATGGGTTAATCCTGATTGTGGTTTAAAAACCCGTACCTGGGATGAGGTTGAGCCAGCGCTGCGGAATATGATTGCAGCGGCTAAAGTGCTTAGGCGTTTATCTTAATTGGCATGATATAAGCCTGATAGATATCCATCTGATTAATAGTCGCTTTACTGAAGTCGTCTGAGCGGTTTAATGCAGACTTCGTTGCAGTGCTCAGTTGTTGACCGCTGAGTGTAGTAACGGTGGTTTCATTGGTCCTTCATCGATAATGTGTGAGTTGGGCCATTATTGACTACAATAAAAGTAAGGATGTTCAGCTGACAATAGGAGTTATCATGAGCCACACTTATAAAGTGATTGAACTGGTCGGGTCATCACCAATCAGTTCAGATGAGGCGGTCAAAAATGCGATTGCAGAAGCCAATAAAAGTTTACTACATTTGCGCTGGTTTCAAGTTATCGAAACCCGTGGCCACTTAGAAGAAGGCTTAATTGCTCATTGGCAAGTAACCGTTAAAGTGGGTTTTACCTTAGACTCTAATGCTTAGGGGCTTTTTAGTTTATGCGTCTCTGGGTAAACCCTTTTGTATTGATCTGATCACTCGTTGAGTTTTACGTGAAAGCGCCGATTGTGGCGCTTTTTGTATTTGTTGTCCTAATGCCCATTCAATATGTTCAAGTACCATATCATCCACTTCTTCACTGTGTTTACGTTGCTCTAATGCAGTAATAATAGCTGGATTAGCAGGGGCGTTACCTAATGCAATCGCGATATTACGTAACCAACGTTTATGGCCCATTCGGCGCAGCGCACTGCCTTCTGTTTGGCTGAGAAAATAAGTTTCAGACCAAGCAAATAAGGTCAGTAAATCAGGTTGAATAAGGGCGCTGCGAGTGTGGAAATCTGTCTCTTGGGTCAGTGGTGCTTTAGCATTGACTGGGCACACTAGCTGACAGTCATCACAGCCATAAATACGATTGCCCATTAGTGGGCGAAACTCTTCTGGGATAGCGCCTTTTAATTCAATCGTTAAATAAGAGATACACCGCTTAGCATCGACAACATAGGGCGCTACAATGGCATCGGTCGGGCATGACTTTATGCAGGCGACACAAGTATTGCAGCCTTCTTCGATTGGTATGTCTAATGGTAACGGTAAGTTAATTAATAACTCGCCAAGGAAAAACCAGCTTCCCGCATCAGGATGTAACAGTAACGAGTGTTTTCCTGTCCAGCCTAGCCCCGCTTTGTCGGCTAATGGACGCTCTAAAATAGGCGCTGAATCGACAAAGGGTCTAAAATCAGTCGCGCCAAAGTCGAGTTGTTGGCAATACTGGTTAATTTTATCACCGAGTTTTTTAAGCCGTTGACGGATTAATTTATGATAGTCACGCCCACCGGCGTAGCGAGAAATATAGCCCAGATTGGGGTCGGTTAAATTACTGGCAAAACCCGCATCAGGGGGAAGATAGTCCATCCGAGCACAAATCACTCTAATGGTTCCGGGATGCAGTTCAGCGGGTCGCGCGCGCATCATTCCGTGCGCGGCCATATAAGCCATATCACCGTGATAACCCTTGTCTAACCAATCTTGTAATATTGTCTCATGTTGGCTTAAGTCAATATCTGCGACGCCAATATGGGCAAAGCCAAGCTCTTTACCCCATAGCTTTATTTGGCGATTGAGCACATCAAGCTGGGCCGCTGTCAACGGACATGGCTCGGGTGTTGGCTCATTGATTGAGTGGCTAGCAGAGCCAATATCTGGCACTAAAGCTGGGTTGGTTGCAGTCATAAACACTATTATTAAGTAAACACGGTAAAATTATACTCGTTTATGCTGCTTTAACACAATTTCGCCCAGCAGCTTTGGCACAATAGAGCGCTTTGTCGGCTTTGAGTAACAAGGGTGACAAGTCTTCCTCGTTACTATAGCTAGCCACACCGGCACTGACGGTTTGATGCAGTCCGGCTGATATTTGAGACCAATCATATTTTTCGATGGTGAGCACTAGGCGATTGGCAATTTCAATGGCTTTAGCTTTATCAATATTAGGCAATAAAATTAAAAATTCTTCACCGCCAACACGACCTACAATATCGGTTTCTCGCATCATGCTTGCGCTAATTGACGCCAGTTTTACCAGTACTTTATCGCCCATGTTATGGCCGAATTTGTCATTCACTGTTTTAAAATGGTCTGCATCAAAAGAAATAATCGAAAAAGGTCTTCCCGATTGTTTTGATGATGATAAGAAGTGATTACCTTGAGCATATGTGTCACGTCTATTGGCGAGTTTGGTGAGCTCATCGGTTAGTGCTAGGCGTCTAAAGAGTTGTTTCCTTATCACTTGCTTGTAGGCGAAGATTGACACAATCAATAAAATAATCGCAACTAAGATGATGATAACGATCTGCATCTGCTCATTGCGCTGCATAATATTTAATTGCGCTTCTTTATCTTTATCACGCTGAATAAGCCATTCATTTTCGGTTTGAATTTTGTTGGTATTAAATCGAGCTTGCATCTCTGCATTACGTTCTGAAAAGACTTGTTTATCGAGTGATAAATGAGATTCTACAAATAACGCCAGCGCCTCATAGGCTTGTTGCCACTGCTGGGAAGCTTGATATATTTTACTCTTTAGTTGTAATGCTTGATTGAGTCCACGGATGTTATTACTAAAGTTAAATGCCTTTTCAGCGTTATTAATCTTGATTATGGCTTGGTCGTAATCATTTTGCAGGTAATGCACCTCGGCCATAAATAAATTCATGTAGCTATAACTATTATCATTATCTGGTGTAATCAACTTTTGAGCCCGTTGGAGAATATCATCGGCTTCGTTGAGTCTATTTAAGTTGATGAAATTGCCAGCAATACTAATAGATGCATCGGCAGCAGCAATCGGGTGATTTTCTGTTAACCAAAAATCGTGAGTTTTTTGGTAGCGCGCAATGGCTTCCTCGTAACGTTCAAGTTTCTCCAATGATAGTGCTATTTGGTTATTTGTTAGATTGGCTTCATAACGTTGTTTATTTTGTAGGTAATTTTTTTCGAGCTTTATTTGATATTTTAACGCGGTTTGAGCATCGCCAAAGCGGCGATAGCTATTTGCTAGGTCACCTAAATTGACATTGGCCCAATAAGTTAAATTAAGCGACTCATATAAGTTTTGCGCAGTGATCAGATCCTCAAGTGCCGCAGAAAAATTGCCTAAATAGGACAGAATTGAACCTCTAATACTACGGCCATCGGCAATTAAACGCGGATCTTCAAGTAGATAAGCGCTGGTGATGGCCGCGTCAAGGTCGGCGAATAAGCTGTCATTTTTCCCTTGTGCGTGCAGATACCACGCCTTGCAATATTGCAGGTCAATGCCGATTAATGATGGGGTTGGCTGACTGTATATCTGCAGGTATTCATCAGCGTAGTTAACTGCCGCTTTTATTTTCTCGGTTGTGTTAGTCGGTAAACTCCAGCAATTAAGGCGAATATAGAGTTTTTGCCGAACAATATCGTCGGTGGACAGTATACTTTTATATTCGTCGAGTAACTTACGATTTTCTTTATCAGAAATAAAACCGCCGCTGTCAAATAGCTGGTAAATTTCATCGGCACGGGGATTATCTATCGGATTAGCATAAGCGATGCTGGTTAATCCAATGATAAAAACGAGCATAATGACACTAATAATGTGAGTTAACTTTAAGACTGACAAGGCTACAATTTCTCAATTTTATTATTATGAAGCTTCTGTTCTTGAATCGTACAGACTTCAGCGGGAAAAGTCTTGTGATGAAATTATAACCTTTTAGTTAGGTTAAATGATATTTTTGTCTTATCAATAATGTGACAACATGCTCTTTTCTGCTATTTTCTCTGGCGATATTATCCAATTTGCATTCAGTCATCTTCACGAGTATAAAGACGCCTCTCGGGATAAACTGAGATAGAAATACTGCAAAGAATTACGCAAATTATCGTATTAAGTATGCTGTCAGTATTATTACCTTGTGGTGCAGAAGGAAGCTTAGCAACGTCAGGTGATGTTAAATATGCAGCGACGTATGTTGTATACCCAAATGACCAGATTTCAAGGGTCTAGGAATAGGGCGCCTACAGCGACTAGGTTCTAGGGTGGGCTGCGTCCTGTTAGGGTCGCTGCGCTGCTAGTAAAGCTTCAGAAACGATAACAAGCGAACGCTGCGATCACGGATAGAGTTGTCTAGCACTTGGGCTCTTGGCTTGACATCTATTGATATCGCTCGTCACCGCTTGCTAACAAGATTATATAGGATCTAGCCCCGTAGCGTCCTAGGCTCTAGGCTTTTCGCTTGTAGCTTTTAGCTTGTATATTGCGCAGAAACATGTCGTTTCTCGGCTTGCCCTTTGGGAGTCTGAAACGAGCATTTTGAAGTGGCTTGGGTATTTTAGAGGCCGATTTTAATTGAGAGATAAACAATGACAGCAGTAGATCAACAGTATCAACAAGTGGTTAAGCAAGTGTCGTATAACGTTGCTAATAAAGTATTACCCATGGCCAAGTTACCTGAAACCTTACTTGAAGCTTACGAAGGCTTGTTTAAAGAGTTAATGGATGACAAAGCGAACGCATTTACCAATGGATGGAATGCCTTGCCAGCAAGTGCACAGAAATTGATGACTAAAGCCGAATTTCATGGTTTTTATATTGCCAATGCATGGATGCAATTAAGTCGAGCAGCGCAAGAGATTGCTGATAGTGCTGAGTCTGAAGAAGAGATGAATAATAACGAATATGATGGTGTATTTGGACGCTTAGCTGAGCAATCACTGAAAGAGTGTTTACGTAAGCTTAAAAAAGCGCGTACCGATCGTCCATTATTAAACAGCTTTAGACAAGTGATGTCTGCCTAAGTTCGTCGTGATGATAGAGACAAAAAATCCCAACTTAGGTTGGGATTTTTTATGGTTTAAAAGACGATTAACCTTTTAAATCAGTTATTTTTCTATCAAGGATCAGCGCTTTACAATACTAAAGTGCCCAATGAAACTTAACAGTTCTTAGAATGAAGTACGTTTGTAACGACGATATTCAGGTTCCCAAAAGTTAGCTTCAATTGATTGCTGCAGCAAATCATCGGTACAAGGTAAGGCTAAACCTTGATCAATTGCCGCTTTGGCAACGGCAAAAGCAATATACTTACTGACAGATTGAATCTCTTCTAGAGGTGGCAGCAGCGAACCTATGCCATTTTTACCTAATGGCGAACATTCTGCTAAGGCGCGGCTTGATGCCATTAACATTTCATCGGACACGCGTCTTGCACCACAAGATAAAACACCTAAGCCAATACCTGGGAAGATAAAGCTGTTATTACACTGTGCTATCTCAAAGGTTTCACCATTAATGACCACAGGTTCAAATGGGCTGCCTGTTGCCACTAATGCCTGGCCTGATGTCCAATGCATAATATCTTTTGGTGTTGCTTCAACGCGGCTGGTTGGATTCGATAATGGGAATACAATAGGGCGTTTACAATGGCTGTGCATTGCTCGAATGATTTCTTCAGTAAACAGGCCTGGTGAGCCAGAGACCCCAATCAATACTGTCGGTTTGGCATTATTAACCACATCAAGTAACGAAATATTGTCACTATAGTTGTCCCACGCTTCAATCGTGGCGCAATGTTGGGTCAGCTTTTGTTGGAAGGGTAATAAGTTAGGCATGTTGTCGAGTAACAAGCCCCAACGATCGACCATAAATACTTGTGAGCGCGCTTGTAGTTCACTAATGCCTTCTGACACCATTGTGGCCACAATGGCTTCGGCAATTCCGCAACCTGCACTACCTGCACCTAAGAAGGTAATACGTTGTTCGCTAAGTTTACTATTAGCGGCTTTACAAGCGGCCAGTAGTGAGCCGACAGTAACAGCAGCAGTGCCTTGAATATCATCGTTGAAACTACAGTATTGATCTTTATAACGCTCAAGTAGTGGCATAGCATTTTTTTGCGCAAAATCTTCAAACTGAATCAATGCATCAGGCCAGCGACGACTTACTGCTTGCATAAAGGCTTCAACAAATTCAGTATATTCTTCGCCGCCAATTCGTTGATGACGCCAGCCCATGTACATAGGGTCTTCAAGTAAATGTGGGTTATCGGTACCCACATCTAAGGTCACCGCAAGACAGTATGCTGGACTGATCCCACCACAGCTAGTGTATAGCGATAATTTACCGATCGGGATCCCCATGCCACCAATGCCTTGGTCACCTAAGCCGAGAATACGTTCTCCGTCAGTGACCACAATGACTTTGACTTTCTGACGGGTGGAATTATTCAAAATATCATCAATACGATCTTTATTTGGATATGAAATGAATAATCCGCGGTTACGACGATAATTTTTAGAAAAACGCTCGCAGGCTAAACCCACCGTAGGGGTGTAAATAATCGGCATCATTTCGCTGATGTGATTACGCACTAAACGGTAAAATAAGGTTTCGTTAGTATCTTGAATATTGCGCAGATAGATGTGCTTATTAAGATCATTGGTGACGCTTTTAAATTGTTCGTATGCACGTGAAGCTTGTTCATCAATGGTTTCAATAACCCAAGGAATGAGGCCTTCAAGGTTGAAAAATACGCGTTCTTCTTCACTAAATGCACTGCCTTTATTAAGCAGAGGTGATTCAAGGATCGCTGGGCCAGCAAAAGGAAGATAGAGGGGGCGTTTGTTATCGTCCATGGGGAAACCTTAATGTGTTAGATCGTTATTAGAATAGGGCTTTTTTTGTAATTGTAGATTATCACGTCTGTTCTTTTTTGTGGTCGGTTAAGTGAGTTAAATCACATTTTTATTAAGTACTTTTATTCATCGCTCACTATTGTGTTGTTTTAATGTAAACCCCAGAAACAAAAATGCGCAGCCTAAGCTACGCATTAATACGGTATTATATCAATATCAAGTTATATATTACTTACCGCGGTGTTTGATCGATAAACCTTTGACGAAGTTTCTTAATACTTGGTCGCCACAAGGCTTATAGTTTTTATGATTAGGGTTACGGAACAGCGCGCTTAACTCAGATTTAGTCATCGCAAAATCAGCTAAAGCTAATGTGGCAATAATATCTTCTTCACGCATTTCGAGCGCGACGCGTAATTTTTTGAACATAAGGTTATTAGTCAATTGCTTTAACGGTGTCGGCACTTCTGTTCCAGGCTTTAAGCCACGGTTATTAATGATCAAACCGTCTAAAAACTGGCACATTAATGTGTCATTACATGCTTGATAACCTTCTTCTTCCTCTTTTTTCAACAGCGCTATAATTTGCTCTGAAGACATTTCTACATTGGCTTGACTGAAAATATTAGTCATCTTGGCATTTGAATAATCAAACACAAAGCGAATACGGCGAAGAATATCATTGTTAATCATAAGGTTCTCTGGCGCGGCGGCGCATTAATGGTTTAGGTCAATTGACTAATTGCTATTATAACGGGTAATCATTCATTAGTCAGATTAATCCTGCTAGAACGGTAATCGATTTCTATCCCTGCTAGTATCGCTTCGCTGCTAGGCTGTTGATTTTATAGCCTCTAGCCGCGAAGCGTACTAGCAGCGCAGCGTTCTAGGCTTTTAGTGAGATTATTTAGCTAGATACCAGTAAATAAATAGCCCAGCAAAGCCGGTTAAATACAGTAAGCCTACCCAAGAGAGTCCGACCATTACCGGGCCATAACGATGTTTAGCATCTAGAGATTTGCTGGTCATTAAGCGGTAATTTAACCAGGCAAAAATGACGGTAGTCATGAAGGCCAATATCATCACAAATTCTAGTAAAGGCAGTAATGCGCCTTTAAAAAATAAAATCAGTAATAACCCTAAGGCGCTGATGGCTAGCATCATTGCCGTTAGGTGCGAGCGTTGAGCAGGGTTATTTGTCAGCAATCGCCAGCCCATATCGAGTGTGCGGCTATAACCATCAATTACCGTCACTGTGGTGCTAAAAATACATAGAAACGCCACAATCCCAATCAAATAACGGCTTTCATTGCCCATCACTTGGCTGTAAAGAGTGATCAATTGTGAAGCAAATACCGCGCCAGAATCTGAGAATCGTTCACCGCTGCCGTGCATCACTAATGCGCCTAAGGCTAAAAATACAATCGCCAGTAATGCCGTGGTGACATAGCCTAGATTAAAATCAAAAATAGCCTGCTTGGCGGTCACCGTTTGGGTTTTACGTTTTTCTATTAACCATAATGAGTTCCAAGTACTGACCTCAATTGGCGCGGGCATCCAGCCCATCATCGCCACTAAAAAGCCCACATAAGCCCATTGCCAAGGCGATTCGGCAACGTCTGATGCCCCGAATCCTGTATGCCGATTAAAGGCTAATGCTACGGCGACTAATGTGGTTAGAGTAAGTGCCAACATGATGATCTTGGTCATTTTATCAAGCAGTTTGTAGTGGCCGAAAATCAATAATGCCAATGAGCTGACCAGTACAATTAGCGCTAATACATCAATCGATAGCGGAATAAACTGGGTTAGCATTGCTGCCGTTAACATGCATACCCCCGCCGTACTGGCAATGGCGGCAATAACGTTAAGCCCGGTAAACAGCATTAAATAGCCACGACCTTGCTTATAATAGCCGTGCAATAAACTCTCATCCGTTGCTGCGGTGTAGCGAGCGCCTGCGGCGAAGAAAGGATATTTAACGATATTAACTAATAAAATCAGCCACGCAAGCTGCCAACCAAACTCGGCTCCCGCTCGGGTTGAGGCGACTAAATGAGAGGCGCCAATCGCGGCAGCGGCCATTAAGATTCCCGGTCCTGTGGCTTTAAAGAGGGTGTTAACACGAGACATCCACTGTAGGGCTAATGCAGTTTGTTGATTAAGCATGATAAAAAACGACCTAATTTGATTGTTTAACGGTTAATGATTGTTTTATCGATAATAAGCTTGCGTGCATTTTTTGTAGATAGTTGAGGAGCAATGCATCCGTATTAGGGGTGGTCGATGTGTTGTTTTTTTAACCCATTTAGGAATGATTTTCGTACCCGTATTTGTGCTCTAAATCCCGTTGCATCAATAACACCTGTTAGGTTAATTAGAGCTCTTATAGCGGATTCAATTGTGTTTGTTTACGCTGAGTTTATCTAGGCCAAAGATGTGCATCATGTGCGCTTGAATAAATGCCCTATCAGTATGTTCAGAATTAGTGAGTAAGTTTGCACGCACAATGCGTTTCTGCTCGATTAATTGAGCACTCATATTTGTGATGTAACGTTTTGTCACTAAAATTCTTAATGGAAACCATGATAGTAACAATGTAATAGCCATAACGTTGAAGCAGAATGTTACGTAGGTAGACCATAACCAGTACCGAGCTAGGTTGGTATTAAAGTGGCCACTCACGAGTGTTTTATCCCTCATCTGATCTCCATATCAAAGCATTTAAATTCACTTTTTATTCATTATTTACTCTCGACTAAGTGATTAGTTACATTTACGTTACTATCTTGTGTTGACTTTATTAAGTTTTAACCTAACTTGAACAGGTACATTAGAATCCAACAAAGTAGTAGGCGGTAATGTTGTTACCGCAGTTTGCAGTAGTCATGGATTTAAAACAATAAATTAACGTTAAGGATGATCATGAAAAAAACTAACCTTTTACGCAGCGCTTGCGCTATCGCTGTATCACTATCTCTTGCACCTATCGCCTTTGTTACACAAGCTGCTGATGCAGGTGCCGATGCAAAGGTTGAACGAATTGAAGTGACCGGTTCTCGTATCAAACGCACCGATATTGAAGGACCTTCACCAGTACAATCTTTGAATAAAGACGATATTGCTAACATGGGTTTTGACAACCTACAACAATTGCTAGAGCGGATGCCTGCAAACGGTTCTGGTGCATTCTCAACGCGTGGAAATAGCCAAGACTCTACTGCCAACGGTGGAGCATCAATCAGTTTACGTGGCTTAGGCCCTGATGCGACTCTGGTACTTATTAATGGTCGCCGTGTTGGATCGAGTGCGTTTGCTGAAGGGATTTCAAATTCGTTTGTTGATATTAATAATATTCCTGTTTCGGCTATTGAGCGTATCGATATTCTTAAAGACGGTGCATCAGCTATTTATGGTTCTGATGCTATTGCCGGTGTGGTCAATATTGTCTTAAGAAAAGACATTGAAGGTATCGAACTTAACCTAGGTTATGGTGATGACAGTGGTACCGGTTATGACGAAACGACAGCCAGCTTAGTATGGGGCGTAAAAGCCGAAAAAGGCAGTGCGTCAATTATCCTTGATTACTTTACCAATGGCACCTTGTCTGCAGACGAAATGGGCCGTTTTGGCACCGCTAATCAATCAGTTTATGGCGGTGAAGATTATCGTTCATCACGTGGCTTCCCGGGTTATTTCTATGTCAATGGTGTTAAAACGATTGACCCAGATTGCCCCGCTGAGAATGCGACAGCAAGTGGCAGCTGTTTGTTTGATTACGGTCCATACAACTTAACGATCCCAACGTCTGAGCGTGTCGGTGCTATTGGCCAGTTTGATTATATGTTAGGTGAAGATTTAACCGCATTTTTAGAGTTGTCAGTACAACACAACACGTCTGAGGCTGGCGGAGCACCAACGCCATTAGATGAAGATGCAGGTTTAACCGTGCCTGGTACTCATCCTAACAATCCTTTTGGACAAGACATCGATATCGGCCGCTACCGTACGGTTGATGCTGGCCCTCGTCGTTGGGATATCGAATCAGATACCATGCGTATTGTTGCCGGCCTTCGTGGCGTCATAAACGATTGGGACTGGGAAGTATCAGCGCAACGTGGTCGCAGTGAGTCAACCCAAACCGGTGACCGTTCACAGGGTTGGGTAAGAACCGATTATTTACAAGCTGAAATAGATGCCGGTAACTACAACCCATTTGGCGCTACTATCAACTCGCCAGAGGTGATTGATCGCATCACCACTAGCCTAGTAAGACAAGGTAAGTCGAGCATCACTGCTTATGACGCCAGTATTACAGGCCAAGCATTTACGATTGCTGATCGCGATATTATGATGGCTGCCGGTGCAGAATACCGCGAAGAAAGCGTCAGTGACGTGCCAGATGAGCAGTTTCAACGAGGTCTGATTTTTGGTACTGAAGCGATATCTGCGTTTGGTTCACGAGACCAACATGCTGCCTATGTAGAATTCTCTATCCCTGTTGCAGATAACTTTGAGTTGCAGTTAGCGGGTCGTTATGACAGCTACAGTGACTTTGGTTCAACCACGAATCCTAAAATCGCTTTCCAATGGGGCATTAGTGACGAGGTCACTGCTCGAGGTTCATGGTCTACTGGTTTCCGTGCCCCATCGTTAGCACAAATCGGCTTAGGCCCTTCTGAGAAGAGTGACTTTTTAATTGATAGCTATCGTTGTGAAGCTGATAACGTAGATTGTGAGTTATTGGATTACAACTTTATATTCGCTGGAAACCCTAACCTTAAAGCTGAAGAGTCTGAAACGTGGAATGTGGGCATGATTTGGGCCCCAGATCAGCAGTTTGATATTGGTGTTGATATATACAATATTCTCCAAGATAACAAGATTGACTCACTTCAAAACCAGGTTCTTTATGATGAAAATTGTAATGATCAAAACAGTACGGTCTGTTTGCGAAATGCACCGCAAGCAGGTCAGACATTTGGTCCGCTTGATGTGATTAAATCTGGATTCGTCAATATTGGTTCACAAGAAGTACAAGGTGTGGATTTATCGACTCATTATGGCCTTGAATTAGACGGCTACGGTACGGTTAAGTTTGGTGTAGAGTACAGCTACTTAATCAGCTTTGAAAAAGAAATTGATGGCGATATTGTTGATTACACTGGTGAGTATGAGTATCCACAGCACCGTTGGTTAGCAACAACTAACTGGAACATGGATGACTTTGCTGCCAACGTTAACTTAAGTTATATCGGCGAATTTGAAGACTTCAATAAAACCCGTACCGTTGATGCCCAGTTGTTAGTGGACATGTCTGGTTCATATCGTTTCAATGACACGGTCAAGTTATCTGTAGGGGTTAATAACGTGTTTGATGAAGATCCATCATTTGCCATTGGTGACGGTGATGCCGACCTTTATGGTTATGCAATGGGCGTTCATAACCCATTAGGCCGTTATATTTATACTAAAGTTACAATGAACTTCTAATCACAACGTCATAAGATAAATTACAGCCACATTCACTCATGGTGCAATGTGGCTTTTTTTATCCTCATTAACCTCACTATATTATATGGAACCTAAATGATTACGTTATACGGAACCCAGAAAAGTCGTGCGCTACGCGTATCTTGGCTTTTAGAAGAGTTAGGTATTGCATGGCAGTTTCATGCTATCGATTTTGCTAATGGCGAACATAAAGGTGACGCATTTTTAGCCCTTAACCCTAGTGGAAAAATGCCAGTACTCACAGAGGGTGATTTCGTGTTAAGCGAATCCGCGGCCATTATGCGTTATTTAGCGGAAAAGTATGGCCAAGGTAAATGGTTGCCAAAACTAGGTACTCAAGAGTCTGGTATTCACGAACGCTGGGTGAGTTTTGTGATTAGTGAGCTTGAACAACCGCTGTGGAGTATGGGTAAGCATCGTTTTGCGTTACCAAAAAAACTGCGCGTAGACGCGATGTTTGCTGTGGCCAAATGGGAGTTTGATCAAGCGGCTGCGGTTGCTGAAACTTGGATACCAGAGGCTGGGTTTGTATGTGGCAGCGAGCCTATGGTTGCCGATATTTTACTCGCACAAACCTTAGGTTGGGCTTTGGGATTCGAGCAACATCTGCCGCCAAAGTTGTCCGCCTATCGCGATCGACTAAAGCAACGTCCTGCTTTGGCCGCTGCGCTAGCCAAAACAGTAGCACTTGCCGATGTCGCTAAATAAGCGTTATCAAAAAGGAAGCCGAAGCTTCCTTTTAGTTATTGACTGTAAAATGGAGGTTTTTATAACTGAGTCGCCGCCCATTTAGCGCGGCTTTCTCGGCTTTCGCTCATGCCGTTATCAGCACGATAAGCTTTATAGGCTTCGGCATCGAGTGCGACTAAGCTTACATCCACTTCAAGTACGAGTTTACATTCTTTTTTAATACGCCAAGCTGCTGCATTGTACAGTTCAGTTAATGGCAAAGAGCTTAAAAATTCAGGATTGTATTGGGTATAGAGAGCCTGAGTTGGATAGACCACAAACGCTAAACGACGTTTAGGCTCTTTTTTAAATAGCTCTTCAATGCCATCAGAGGTATTGAGCACTTGCATTTCGATAATATCATCGATGTCTAACAACTTTTTCTGAGCGGGAATAGGCGCTTCTTTCTCACCAGACTCCCATGACATCACATCTTCATTACTGGCCTTAGTGATGCTAGCAACTTGTTCTGTTGTTAGGCTTAAAGACTGACGCAAACATTGGATTTCAATCGCATTTAAACCGGTATTTTTCGACATGATCGTTCTCATCATTAGTGTTTATTTATTTGTTTATTTAACCGTAACTTAAGGTTAACAGATTAGCTTATCGATTAAGCCACACATCTTCGGCCCAATGCCAAAATGATTCCCAGACTTTGTCGCTAAATCGGCCTTTTTTCCAAAACTTCACTTGGCCTTCTTCATCAATACAATAAAAGCTATCGCCGATTTGGCAAATGGCAATTTGTTCACGGGGCAATCCAATAGACCAAGCATAACAGGCGACTTCTGGTAGATAAGTGTGCGAGTAAGGATCCGCAGCGGTAACGGGTTCAAGCGTGCCATAAATAACATCACTGCCATACAATAAGAATTCTTTTAGATCGTTGGGCAAACCAATTAAGATCTGTTCTTCAACCTCTACAAGTTGCTCAAAGGTGGGCAATTCGAGTGGCACGGGTACAGTTTCACTTAACTCTTGTAGCAGTTCGATAATGTCATTCATAGCATTGTCCAGCAGATCGTATCGTAATGGGCGCGAGTATAGCAGATGTGATTGTAGTGGATCTTATTTGGCAAAAAAAAAGCGCTCATATGAGCGCTAAAAGGGTGGAAACTTGTCATGATTAGAAAAGGCCTAGGCGGTGTGAGTTGTTCATCATAAGGATAGTTATCAGTGTTTATGCAACTTGTTGTTGTGAACTATATAAACTTTGACGTTTATAACTTAACCACGCTTTATGATATTGCTTGTGCGAGTCTTGACGAAGCTTGGCTATCATGGCTTGTTCTATATCATTTAACCGTCTAGAGGTTGCTTTGGCTTGTGACTCTATCTGTTGAATATGCTCATAAATATGATGATCTGGACCACTTTTAATGTCGGCAATATCATTTAAATGAAACTGTACTTCAACCACCATTTGGCTTGCGGGCAATTTTACTAATACATTTAAGTCACGATAGCCTGACATTTTTGGGCGAGAAAAGCGGTTTTTTAATTGCACTATTTCGGTGTGTTGACGCAGTTGATGGTAACTTGATAATAAGCTTTTAACGTCATTGGCCACCACACTGGCTCGCGCTATATCGGTCAGCTGACTGGCGTCGCCATTGAATTTTGCTTGCACTTTTTGAGCCGCACGCTGATAACTTTTAATGGCAGGAATAATGGTTGTAGTGTTGCTTGACTGGCTAATAATGTGCAGTAGGTCAATGAGTTCTTGCTGCGCTAATGGTGCTCGTGTCATCAGAGCATGTAAGTTATCGGTATCTTGTACGACAATGTCAGCGTCGTGCTCATATAGCGCCAATAGCTGCTCAATATCATTAGTTGATTTTTGGCTGAAGTCTGAAGGCTGGGCTAACTTGTTATATTTAACCTCGTTAGGTTGAGCAATAGCACCACGGGTAGACAGTAAAATTAAGAAGATAAAAAAGGTACGAAATAACTTATTCATTGAATAGCTCCAGCGTAATGTCTGTAACTCAATGTACCGCTTTTTGGCTGAATAGGGGCTGAATGAACAAGGTTTAATAAAGAAGGGCATCAAATGATGCCCTTTTATGAGGAATTGTGACGTTAATCAGTTTTCACTGCGTCTGAATTACCAAATTTTTACACGTTTAGCAGGTTCAATATACATCTTGTCGCCTTCTTTCAGGTCATAAGTGCTGTAGAACTCAGGCATGTTCGATAGCGAACCAAGAGCACGGAAGTGGCCAGGTGAATGCGGATCAGTTGCAACGCGGTTACGCAGTGATTCTTCTTTCATCTTTACCCGCCAAATTTGGGTGAAGCCCATGAAGAAACGTTGATCGCCGGTTAAGCCATCAATGACCGGTGCTTCTTTGCCATTAAGTGACATTTTGTAAGCTTTATAGGCGATAGTGACACCTGATAAGTCCCCAATGTTTTCACCTAATGTTAGGCTACCATTGACGTTTAGGTCGTCAAATACTTGATAGCCATTATACTGAGCGATTAACGCATTACCTTTTGACTCAAATGCTGTTAAGTCAGCTTCGGTCCACCAGTCACGCATGTTACCTTCACCGTCAAATTTCGCACCTTGATCATCAAAACCATGGCCCATTTCGTGGCCGATAACCGCACCAATACCACCATAGTTTACCGCGTCATCGGCTTCAAGATTGAAGAACGGAGGCTGTAAAATTGCCGCTGGAAAAACGATTTCGTTCATGGTTGGGTTGTAGTAAGCATTAACCGTTTGTGGGGTCATGTGCCACTCGTCTTTATCGATTGGTTGACCTAGCTTGGCGATGTCTTTGTTATGCTGAACCACTGCGGCACGCTTAGCATTACCGATTAAATCGTCTGCTTGAATGGTTAATTTAGTGTAATCAGCCCATTTATTTGGATAACCAATTTTAGGATTAAATTTAGCCAGTTTTTCTTTTGCTGCCACTTTAGTGCCTGCACTCATCCAATCTAATGAATCAATGCTTGAGCTATAAGCGCCGCTTAGGTTGCTAACTAACTTTTCCATACGGGTTTTGGCTTCTGGCGCAAAATGACGTTTCACATACACTTTACCGACAACTTCGCCTAACGTGTCGCTAACGGTGCTAACGCCACGCTTCCAACGCGGTTCTTGCTCTTCTTGACCGTTTAGAGTCTTAGAGAAAAACGCAAAGTTTTCGTTATCTAATGCTTCAGATAAATTGTTGGCATTGTGAGTCAATGTCATCCAAGTCATGTAGTTTTTCCAAGTCGCAAGGTCGTTGTTTTTAAGGACCTCGTTTAAGCCTTGGATATAGCTTGGTTGGTTGATAATGATATCAGTTTGCTTGTCGCCGCCTAACGCTGCTAAATAGCCATCCCAGTTAATTTCTGAGGCCAATTCTGGTAGATTGCTAACTTGGTATAGGTTGTAGGTTTTGGTGCTGTCGCGATTTTCAACGACGTCCCAATGCTTTTCTGCAATTTGGGTTTCTAGCGCTAAAATAGCTTCAGCATTGGCTTTTGCGTCTGGCAAGCCAGCTAAGCTGTACATTTTTTCCACATGTTCAACAAAAGCTTTACGGATATTAACGAAACGCTCTGAGTCGTTAAAGTAATAATCTTTCTCAGGCAGGCTTAAGCCATACTGATAAATGTGTGTGGCATAACGGCTTGAATCTTTAGCATCGATGTCAACATAAAAGGCTAAAGGTGTACCACCACCATTAGCTTGGTTTTCACCAAAAAAAGCGGTTAATTCTTGTTTGTCTTTCAGGGCGGCGATGTGATCTAATTCAGCTTGAATTGGTGCAATACCCAATTTATTTAGGGTGTCAACGTCCATAAATGAGCGATATAAATCAGCTACTTTTTGCTCGTCAGTACCATCGGCTAAGTTAGGTGTTGCACTCAAGTCTTCGATAATTGCTTTAACGTCATCACGGGCGTTTTCGCGTAAGTCGTAAAAAGCGCCGATGCTGGTACGGTCACTTGGAATGTCAGATTTGTTCAACCACGCGCCGTTAACATACATGTAGAAATCGTCTTGAGGGCGAACAGACTTGTCGATGTTGTCAAAGTTGATGCCTGAAGTGAGGGCTTGTGCTACCGCAGTGGCAGTGGCTGTTTTAGCCACGTCTGCTGCAGGTGCAACTATTGCCTTTTCATTATTACAAGCGCTTAAGCCTGCAATTAACGAGGCACATAGACCTCCAATAACCAGTTTTCTCATGTTGTTTCCTTTGCTTTATTTAAAGAACCCTTCAATGGGGTATTGCAGACTGTGTTGCATAATTGAGTAATAACTCCTTTATCCAAAGGGAAAAGCTATTACTTTTATTGTGAATTGTATGTTAAGGCCTTAACCGTCTATAAAACAAGCCAAACAGAGTGATTTTTACAGGGTTTTTTGTGAGTATGTGTAACTGAAAATTACCGTGGAGGTGAAAAATATCGGCGATTGATTTCTATTTAAGTGCGTAAGCAGCATAATAGTGTCAATATTTTTTGATTGAGTAATCATTGTGCGTTTAGACAAATTTATCTGTGAAAGTACCGAACTGACTCGGTCGCTCGCCAAGAGAGCCCTGCATCGTGGTGACGTTACCTGCGATGGTGTGGTGGTGAAAAATTCTGGTTTTAAGGTACTTCCGCAAATGGCGGTGCATTTAGACGGTACCTTAATTAGCGTGATTGGCGAGCGTTACATCATGTTAAACAAACCAATAGACACCATTTGTTCAACCATTGATGAACAATATCCATCGGTATTGAGTTTGATTGATATTGAAAAAATGGACACGTTACACATTGCAGGTCGATTAGATGTTGATACTACCGGGTTAGTATTAATAACCAGCGATGGTCAATGGTCTCATAAAATCACTTCACCGAAGAAAGATTGTGGCAAACGCTATTTAGTGGAATTAGCCGATCCCATTGATGACAGTTTGATAAAAATATTTGCCGATGGTGTTGAGTTGCGCAATGAAGATGGACTCACTAAGCCTGCCTTGCTCGATATTATTGATCCCACCCATGTGAGATTGACGATTAGCGAAGGTAAGTACCATCAAGTTAAACGCATGTTTGCCGCCGTCGGTAATAACGTGGTTAATTTACACCGTGAAGCTGTGGGTAGTATCGATTTAAACGCTGACTTAGCGGCAGGTGAATGGCGTCATTTAACCGCAGCCGAAGTAAAATCCGTGTAGCGGTATTTTTTGAATCTATTAGTTTACATCTATAAAAATGCCGGTTGTCTTTATTGCGCCAGTTTGCTGCATTAATGCCGTATTTGCGGTTGTTGCCACAATCACACGGCCATCAGAGTCAGGGTTGCAATACTTGCCGCTATAAGCCAAAGCCCAAGAGATAATTTTTGTTGTTGAGGTTTAGCGCTTAATTGCGATGCAATACCTGGCTATCAATCTGTTACAGGCTTCATCTGTGATGACATCGATTTGACTAAGCTTTCAAGGTCTTGCTGTGAATGACTTATTCAAGCATCTCTTGTAATAATTGTTTAGCATTATGGTACTGCGCTTTACTCGTGCCTTCGGCAATATTGAGCAATGCGGCGACTTCATTATGCTGATAGCCTTCGATGGCACACAGAACAAAGACAATGCGAGTGCGTTGGGGCAACTTAGCTATGTACTTATCGAGCTGATGATAGTCATCAAAATCCACCGTAGGTGCGTCCAGTGGGTCAAGTTGTTCCATGGGTAAAAATCGTTGCCACCATGATTGTTGCACTTTTAATTCGTTAATGGCTTGGCGGACACATAAGCGATGTAACCAGGTGGTGAATCGACTGTCGCCTCTAAAGTGATCCAGTTTGAACCATAAACGAATAAAACACGCTTGCGTCATATCATCTGCCAATCTAGCTTGTCCGCTTAATCGAAAACAGATGGCATACACTCGCTGGTGATGGCGCCGAAACAGTTGTGCGAAGGCCTGTTCGCAACCGGTTTTTGCCATGGCGACTAACTGATTATCGTCAAGGGCTGCGGCGGCTAGCTGGGTTAACGGCCCTGTGATTAGCGGCTTAATGGGGAGCATCCTTATTGTCACAACACATACAATATAATTGACTAATATTTGACATTCTCAAGTAGGCAAAAGGTGTATATTGGCTTTTAAATAAGTTTATGCCAGTCGCGTTGATGTTAAACAATGAGTTAAACAATGAGTTAAACAATGAGTTAATTAATGAGGTTGTTTTTGATTAGTCTGTAGGGTTTGAACGGGTGAACCAATAACATAAAACGGCCTAGCATTGAAGTTAGGTCGTTTTATGTTTTGACTATTGTGCTATACCAAGCTGATTAAATATCTGATCAGTTCGGGGTCGCTAAGGGGTTTGATTTAAGGCGCATTGATGCCGAAATGATTATCCCATTTAAATCAATGCAACGCGGAAGTGGAACGACTGAGTGACTCTATTCTGGCGGGTATCAAAGTACGTTATGCTTCGTTAGATGCTTTCGAAATGGAATCACTATTCGCTTCAATCATCTGCCTTGCTTACAGCACTTTGAACTCCCGCTGAACGATCACATATTCAATAGGATTGGTATTGCTTAAGTGGCAACACAAAAAGTCACCACTGTCGGTTATGATAAGGTTACTGTGTTAACGCCATCAGGGGTGCCAACTAGCAATACATCGGCGCCGCGGTTAGCAAATAAGCCGTTGGTTACCACGCCTACAATCGCGTTAATTTTAGTTTCCATCACTTTAGGATCTAAAATTTTCATGTTGTACACATCTAAAATCACATTGCCGTTATCGGTCACCACGCCTTGACGGTAAACCGGATCGCCACCTAATTTGACTAATTCTCGTGCCACATAAGATCGTGCCATTGGGATCACTTCAACCGGCAATGGAAACTCACCTAAAATAGGTACTTGCTTGGTATTATCCACAATACAAATAAACCGTTTTGCTACCGCTGCGACAATCTTCTCGCGCGTTAATGCGGCTCCGCCGCCTTTAATCATGTCCATGCGGTCGTTAATTTCATCCGCGCCATCAACATAGACATCAATCAAATCAACACTGTTTAAGTCAAACACTTCAATGCCAAGTCCGATGAGTTTTTTAGTCGATGCTTCAGAGCTTGATACTGCACCTTCAATATCATCTTTCATTGTTGCCAATGCATCAATGAAGTGATTAACCGTTGAACCAGTTCCGACGCCTACGATGGTGTCTTTTTTGACATACTGTAGTGCTGCCCAACCTGCTGCTTTTTTCATTTCATCTTGTGTCATAGTCATATTCTCCATTTTAACAATTGGGTCAATTATAGCGTAAATCACTGAAGAACCGTTTGTTATGTATCATAAAATTTAGCATTTTTAAACGCTGAAAGTACTCGTATATTGATGTCACTCATAAACTTTTTTTCTAACCTCACGTCCATCACATACGCTTTAACGGTAATGGTGTGTAAAAACTGCCCAAAGCCGTGCTCGTTACCCAAATTGACGACAATAGGTTTATTTAAAAAAGTATAAGGTGAGCATTGAGTCGCTTCCCTAGCCAGAACAATGGCTTTTTGGTGATCTGCATTTATCGGAATCGTAAAACTCACGACAACCATTTCATCTAAAGCACCGCTATTAGCGTTACATATTGCGGTTTTTAATGCCTCGGCATTGGGCACCATCACAGTATTATCGTCAAAGGTGCGCAGCCACGTTACGCTCCATTCCAGTTTAATGACTTCACCATAATGGCCAGATAATGTCACCATATCGCCAACGCGGTAAGGCGGATTGATCATAATAATAAATCCGGCAATCATATTTTTGGCCGGTTCTTGCGTCGCCAAGCCCACCACGATACTAATTGAGCCTACTACCGCGAGGATTAAGTTTTCGTGGGGGTCAATAATGCCAACGATCGAATAAATGATCACGCAAAGCCACACAAATAAACGCACAAAAGGGTATGATCGGTTCCAAATCAAACGATATTTAGGTAATGCTTTATTGAGTTGATTTAAGCAAAATTGCACTAATACCAATAGTAGCCATGCCATTAGGCAGAGCATTAAAATACTGATTATTCGGTCAAATGAAATAATCTCTAAAAATGCTTGTAGTGCTTTACGTGAATCGTCCATTGTCGCCTCGTTTAATTAAACAACTTATTGTTATTCACCAAATGGCTAGCGATGATTTCGCTTAATGTTGGGGTAATAAAGTAGAAATGCTCGGCAAAATCTTGTTGTGAATATTGGGCAACAATCAGTCCTTGGCGGGCTAAATACTCTAACTGTAAGCTGCTTTGTTCAATGGTAATGGCAAAAATATGTCCATGCTGAGCCACTCGTAACCCACCATGAATATAAATCTCTGCCAATGAAAATAAGTCATTGTCTTTGCACTGTTGTAATGCAGATGAGTTGATACGGCAAATATCAATGCCATGACTTGGACGATTGTCTGAGCTGATATCGACTTGATGCGCAAGAGAATACTGCAGTAATAATGTCGCTAATTTGGGGTGGCCTTGGCTGATAGTGCATAGCTGTTTTAGTTGGTCATTATAGGGATTAACGGCATTGGCTTGATCATTGTTGGTTTGTACCTTGCGCAGTAAGTGGCTTTTTGGGATGAAGTCGTTGCTGATTAAACCTAGATCAAGCAATTTTTTTGTTTGAATAGTGGCTAATTCGGTGGCATTAAAATAATCAAGCTGAATAACATGCTTAATAAAATGGTGAATTTGGTACTGTGCGCTTAATCGTTGCCATGCAAATTTTTCACAGCTTATTATCCAACAATGATGTTTACGTGTTTCCATTACGATAGTGGCAAAGGTGACCAGTGCTTGATAATTACCCATCACTCGTAACATCAGCTTATGCATGTCATCTATCATTATTAGCTGCGGTGGTTGCTGGTTAATAGCGGCAATCGTCTCGGTGATGGTTGTTGGTGGCGTAATACCAAAACAATAACAAACATGAGCTATGGCCTCATTTGGGCTTAATGGCGCCTGGTAAAAACTCATTAGTAGCCATTGGGCCGGTAGCGGTTTTACTGCGGGAGTCAGTGTGTTTTTTGCGTCTTGTGCGTAAATGATTTGCAATAAATGCGGCAGCTGTCCTAAAAATGAAGATCTCCCAGCACCCGCAGGCGAGACAATGGCACTGATTTCGCCATGATGATTACGCCATTGGTTCATCACATCGGTGATTTGGCTGATTTGTGTTTCTCTACCAACAAAATCGTCACTGGAATAAAGCGATGGGTATAATATCACCTGAGTAATAGGGCCTCGACAAGCTTTAAGCGGATATTGGTTTGCTATGGTCTTGAGCGAAATCCGTCCTTGCTCCGCATCATCTGTCTCAGTTTTGAGGGAGGCTTTAGAGGTTAATAAGCTATTGAGCCATGGGGTTAATCGACTAAAAAAACGCAAGTTAATATCCATTTAAACTCTCTTTTTAAACGAGCTATTTAATCTTAACATGAAGTTAACAAAAAACGGTATCTACACTAAAACTCATTTTTTTATCGAATCAGTCGAGAAAACCCCGTGATCCGAGCGAAGCGATGTCGCGGGGTCGTTCACGTACCGCGAAACGATGACAAATGCTTAACTAGTATATTGTTGATATGTCTCATCTGGCGAGTACAGTATTGCTCGATAGTGTGTATCTAGGCTTGTTTGGACAGTGCTCAGTACTCGCTATTATTTATGTTTTTTGCTGGAGCGGCAACAAATGCACTAACATTCACTAAAAACCGACTAGCATTCACTACAAACCCACTAATAGTGATTATTTATCTATTGTCGGACTAATCCTTTATCGTATACTCAAGGAACTTATTAGGTTTATTTTTCAAGTGAGAATAATGAAACTCCGTTTCTTTTTTGCCTGCGCTTTATTATGTTCAAATACCGTTATTAGCTCCTCGGTAGTTGCTGAACCCGTGTCTCAAAAACAATCATTACAAGAGTTAGCATCAAGCAGTGCGATGTTAGTCGACTTAAAAACCAATGAAGTGCTGTATTCCAGTAATCCACACCAAGCGGTCCCCATTGCTTCAGTGACTAAGCTCATGACCGCCATGGTGACCCTTGACGCCAAATTATCGTTAAATGAAAAAATATCGGTTAAAATTACTGACTCACCCGTGATGCGTAATGTCTATTCACGTGTACGATTAGGCAGTGAAGTTAGCCGTGAAACCATGTTGTTAATGACACTCATGTCTTCTGAAAATCGTGCTGCAACCTCGCTTGCTCATCATTATCCTGGAGGGTTTAAGGCATTTGTTCGGGCGATGAACGATAAAGCAATCGCATTAGGAATGACCCAAACGCATTATGTCGAACCTACCGGCTTATCACCTGAAAACGTATCGAGTGCGAATGACCTTATTTTATTACTTAAAGCCAGCCAGCAATATCCGCTTTTAGGTAAGCTCAGTTCAACCAATAAAAAACACGTTATTTTTAAACGCCCACGCTATGCACTGGATTTTCAAAATACCAATAAACTGGTCTTTAAAGATAATTGGAACATTGCGTTAACCAAAACCGGTTATACCAGCAAAGCAGGGCATTGCTTAGTGATGTTAACCGAAATGGATAAACGTAAAGTGGCGGTTGTGGTGTTAGATTCGTTTGGCAAATATACGCATATGGCCGATGCTAATCGACTTAAGAAATGGTTGGAAACGGGCAGAACGACGCCCATTCCTGCCTCGGCTAAAGCGTATAAAAAACAACGCCAAATGGCAGCCAATAATTCAGCAAGTTAACCAATTCAAGCATTCGTTCATCATTAAACCTGTAAATTGTATTTGCAGGTTTTTTTATAGAAAATTTCTTGTTATTAATCAATAAAAAGCACCTTAAAGTACCTATTAAACCATTTGGTACTCGCTGTTCATTGAGTTGATTTCGCTCTAAGCTATTAGCAATCATGGTTGTAAAGGTATCAATATGTTAAACATGGATTTTAGCCAGCGAGTTGTGATCAATAGCGCTGAACTTGAATGGCAAAACAGTCCTGCTGCAGGGGTCTTACGTAAACGCTTAGCGCGCGAAGAAGCCGAGCGCGGTCATGCCACTAGTATTGTTAAATATCAAGCCGGTGCTCAATTTAACTCACATCCTCATCCATTAGGTGAAGAGATTTTAGTGCTCGAAGGTGTATTCTCTGATGAAACCGGTGATTATCCTGCCGGCACGTATTTGCGTAATCCTGAAGGTTTTGTTCATGCGCCATTTAGCGTACAAGGCTGCACGCTATTGGTTAAGCTGCACCAGTTTCAAGAGAGTGACTCTGAGCAAGTGGCTATTAATACCAACAACGCTGATTGGTTACCGGGTCAAGGCCAATTACGGGTTATGCCGCTACATCAACATGGCACCGAATCTACGGCATTAGTGATGTGGCCAGCAGGGACTCATTTTCAACCCCATCGTCATTTTGGCGGTGAAGAGATTTACGTGATTAGCGGAGAGTTTATCGATGAGCTTGGCCGTTATCCTGCTGGTACGTGGATCCGCAGCCCGCATTTAAGTCAGCACAATCCCTATGTGGAACAAGACACGGTGATTTTAGTTAAAGTCGGCCATTTGTAATAATCGATATAAACCCATAAAACGATGGTATTTAGTCGTCAGATTCACTATAAAGACGTTATCGATTATTTTAGTAAAGAGTGAATTATGCAAGTACCTGATAAGTGGGATATGGGATCTAAAGAGTCAATACACCAGTTTATTCGTCAATATGGTTTTGCTTCAGTGGTTTCAACTGATTTAGATGGATCTCACCTCCCTCTGTTGCTTGTGTCTTCTGAAGGTGAAGATGGTACCTTGTATGGCCATTTTGCTCGTAGTAACTCCCATTGGAAAAACATAGTAAACACAAAAGTACTGTGCATTTTCAATGGTCCACATGCTTATATTTCTCCCACCTGGTATGACTCACATCCAGCCGTTCCGACTTGGAATTACAGCGTAGTTCATGCAAAAGGCATTATTGAATTAACCGATGATGCGACCACCGCACAAGTACTCGAATCTACCATTCAACAATATGAACCTGCATTGCTACAAAGTGGTGGCTTTATTCCCGATGATTACCAACAAAAATTAGCCAAGGGTATTGTTGGTTTTAAGATTGTCATCGATGAGTTACAAGGTAAGCAAAAATTAGGGCAGCACCGTAACCAAAGCGATCAACAAGGTGTGGTTAAAGGCTTATCGCTGTCAAATAGAACCGATGAAAAACAGCTATTAGATTATATGATCAGTAATAACATAGGATTAGGTAATAAATAGTGGTTCACCCGCGTAAATGCCGTTAGGATTAGCCCTATAATCCCATCAGTCCCATCAATTTAGTCTGTCATAATCCATTTCAGCATCACTCTTTAAGGATAAAAAGTGCATAGCGATGTTTCTTTAGCGCGGTTTAAGCAATTTCCACGATTAATGTGGATATTATTGTTTGGGTCATTTATTACCCGTGGCAGTTATTACATGGTGTGGCCCTTTTTGGCTGTTATCTTGTATGAAAAATTTGCCTTAACCGCCACTGAAGTAGGCTTAGTACTGTCGAGTGCAGCGATTATTTCGGTATTTACCAGTTTTATGGGGAGTGCATTGTCTGACCGGATCGGTCGCCACAAGCTCATGTATCTTACGGGTGTGCTTTATATCATCTCGTTTTCATTGCTGGCACAAGTTGATTCAGTCAAAGGCTATGTGGTGGTGATGACACTGTGTTCGATTGCCACCTCGTTATGGCGACCACTCACGTCTGCTACTATTGGTGACATCATTGATGACCCTAAAACTCGTGAACTGGCGATGCAGTCATTGTATTTCGTCGTTAACGTGGGCTGCGCTGTCGGCCCCATGTTAGGTGTTTGGCTAGGCTTAACGGGTAAACAATCGAGCTTTTATATTACTGCCGCCGCTTTTGCCGCATTGCTGGGATTGTTATTTTGGGGCTTTAGGCACCAAGCTTGTCAAACCATCCCATCGACAACAGAACAGGTGCCCGATGAGCTTATCCCTGCCATGGGTGATGCAACGTCTGCGGTTAAGCGTAAACCTGCGTTCATCAGTCGGCAGCAAATAATAACGATTTTACAGCAAGATAAATTGCTCCAATGTCTTATCGTTGCCAATATTTTGTGTATGTTCATTTATGCGCAAATGGACAGTTCGCTTATCCAATACCTCACCCGCGCCAATGCACCTAATTTACTGACATTGATTTCAGCGATGATTTTTACTAATGCATTGGTGATCATCTCAACCCAATTTTTACTATTAAGATTAATGGCCGGCTATAGTTTGGTTCATCGTATTCAGTTTGGACTGATACTATTGGTGTGCTCACAAGTTTGGTTAGCGTATAACCCTATCGATTTATTTTGGGGCTGGATTGGCGCCGTTATTGTCATGAGCCTAGCCGAAACCATTTTGTTCCCGACTATGAATGTGCACATTGACAGGCTAGCCCCTAAGCATTTGCGTGGTGCGTATTTTGGCGCGGCATCATTTTATGAAATTGGCTTTGCGTTTGCGCCATTGGGTGGCGGGATTATTTTGGATCATCTCGGTGGATATTGGTTATTTATTATCGGCGCTATATTGTCCTTGGTGGTGATGTATTTATACAGTATTTTGGATAAGCTACCCAGGCCAGATTTTGCTGCAATGAAGTTAAGTTAACGGTTAGGGTTCTCTTTTATGGCTGTTGCCTCTGTACTCTATATACGCTACATAATTATAGAAGAACTGACCCAGCCGCACATCATTTTCCTAAGCGCTATCAAAACGATAAGGTCGCCAAAGGGGTCGCTGCCGCTTTTTTTCATTAGCCGTTTTGAGCCAATATCGCAATCGTCTCGTTATTTTGTTATTCCATTAATATTTAGCTTTGCTGTGTTCAAGTGAATTAACTTTAAATCAACGGTTTGATTTGTTTTTAGGCGCTCATGCTTCTAGATTAAGGCTTATTCACTATAGTAAGTGCCGCTATTTTGTTATTGTTTTGCGGAATATGATTTGGATGAGTTAAGGGATGATATAAGGCTAAAACAGAGGTGGTTTTTGTTGCCGCCGATGCGGGTTTTAACACTGATATCGATAATATAAATTAGAGTCGACAATTGCGCTGAATACGACTACATTTGCACCTATAGTAACCGTATCACTAATCGTATTTGGTTTTTTTTATCGGTAAGGCATTATCGCTCGTTAAGCATTATGACAAGCGCCTATTTAATCGCAAAGGAATCAATTTTATGAATCGCCATGTAATACCACTTATCATTTTTAGCACGTTAATGGTGTTTTCTACAGGTCAAAGTGTTGCTAAAGACCACGAGTCACACGGTAATAGCGGCAAGCACAAATCTGAAAAACATCAAAAAAAGCATGAACATCACAATGACAGTAACTACGAGGTCTATTTTAGTAATGATCGCCAAGTCGTGATTAAAAATTACTATTATACCACCCGTGATGCTAAGCATTGTCCTCCAGGGTTAGCCAAGAAACACAATGGCTGCCAACCACCGGGTAATGTTAAGCAATGGCATAAAGGTCAACATTTGCCTGCGGATGTTGTGTACTATGATGTGCCTCCAGCACTGACTCTTCAGCTAGGGCGCACACCAGAAGGGCAGAAGATTGTCCGTGTGGGTACTGATTTGCTGTTGATTAGCATAGGTACTGGTATGGTGATCGATGCAATACAAGATCTTAACGATGTGTTGTAATCTTTTTGGCTAATATCTTGTTAGGCGAAAGCCATTACAAGGTCAATCGGGCTTAGTATAGATTCATGGCTTTAGCCAAAATGAATTGTTGCCCTTTGCCGATAACTGCTCAAGAGTTTGCTTACCGCTAACGCTATTAAAATAAAAAGCCGACTTGATGTCGGCTTTTGTGTAAACACCTACTTTCCACATGATTCAAAACCAATGATTCAAACGCTTAACCATGCTCGAATATCACTTCTTTCAAATCATTGATAGTGTTCATATCTAGATCCCCTGGCTGAGTACTCCATGTCACTCGCAGATAGTTGGCTAAATCTCTTAGCTGCTCGTCGCTTAACTTATCAGCATAAGCTGGCATGGCATAAAAGCTGGTGGTGGTGTTGTAATGTTGGCTCTTTATCCCTTTTAGCATCACAGCAACGATATTGTGTGGGCTGGCTTTGCCTAATGTGGCGTTACCGGCCATTGCCGGAGCAACATTAGGTCGACCCTCACCTTTTTGACCATGACAACCGGCGCAGTATCCCATGTACAGCTTATATCCTGGCAGTTCACGCTGGTGGCCGTTAAAGGTAAGCGCTTTCGCTTCAATCTTTTCGTCGGTATCGAGCAGATAACTGCTAACGGCAAACATGTCTGTATCGGTTAAATGACTAAAGCTGTGATACACCACGGGATACATGCCACCAAAGACGGTGCCCTTGCGAGAATAACCCTCAGTAAACAAAGACTTTAAATCGTCATGAGTCCAATTTTGTCGATTAAGCTCGGCTGGCGTAATGTTCGATGCCTCTAGCCCTTCAATGACAGCACCTTGAAAGTGTTTGTCTTGCTCCATGGCAAATAGGCTGTCTCTTGGCGTGTGACATTCAGCACAATGGCCTAAAGCATTGACTAAGTAATTACCGCGGTTCCAAGATTCACTCTTGTCTTGCTTAGGGGCAAATACCTCGGCATCGTGGGCGACTAAATTCCATGCCTTGAGGCCAAATCGTACGTTAAAGGGGAAAGAGACATCATTGTCGAGATTAGCTTGCTTGATGGGTTTAGTGCTCATCAAATAGGCGTAAATCGCTTTAGTATCTTCATTCGTTAACAGACTATAAGAAGTGTAGGGCATCGCAGGATACAGATTGCCGTTAATGCCGACACCATGATGCATGGCATCAAAAAAGTCATCATAGCTGTATTGACCAATACCGGTATCTTTGTCTGGGGTGATATTGGTCGAATACACCGCCCCAAACGGGGTTTCGAACGGCAATCCACCGGTTAATTCACGGCCGCCAACACTCGTATGGCAGGCCACACAGTCGCCTATCTTCATCAAATAAGCGCCACGTTCTATTGCGCCTTCGCCTGCGTCATTGGCAGCACTGCAGGAAAATGCCAATAAACTCAAACCTAAGGTTAGTAATAGATCCTGACTTAGCTGATGTCGAGCCTTGTTAAAGCGAGCTAAATAACTCAAATATGATGGTTTCATGACAGGGTTAGCCCCTCAGTCTTGAGGATCAAATCTTTCATCGCCGCATAATATTTTACATAGCCAGTGCAGCGGCATACGTGTTCACTCAAGGCCTCTTCTATTACGTGTTCAACTTGATCTTTGGCGATAGGTTTACGCTCAAGTCGTTCTAGCAGTGCGGTCGATTCATTGACAAAGCCAGAGGTACACCAACCACATTGAAACGAGAAATGTTCCAAAAAGGCTTGTTGCACAGGGCTAAGCGCGGTGATCTCGCCTTGGGCGTTCTGCTTGGCATGACCTTCTACTGTGCGGATATGTTTGCCATTGAAACGCTCGACACCATTGATGCAAGTACGTACAACCTCACTCACTCCTAGGTTGTCGTCAACTATCACAGTGCAGGCATGGCATACACCTGCGCCGCAGCCAAACTTAGTGCCGGTAAGGTTTAAATATTCATGCAAGAATTCAATCATCATGACGCCATCGCCGACTTCAATCGGGCCAACGGCTTGGTTATTAATAGTTAGTTCAATTGACTGGCTCATGCCATGGCCTCCTTAATTTTTTTCGCTGTCATTGGTAATTCGTAAAAGCGCACTGCGGTAGCCTGATAAACGGCCTCAACCAGTGCGGAAACGACAGGGATCATCACCACCTCGGCAATGCCGCGATTCGGATCTGTTTCGGATAATGGCGCTAAGATGGTATGTCTCTGGCTCCAAACGCCAACATGCCTTGCTAACGGCACCTTATAACGATTGAGGTTCCAAGTACCATTACCTGCCCCTGCTTCAAATGGCGGTAATTCCTCATGCAGAGCATGGCCAATCCCCATGGCAAGACCGCCTTGAATTTGGCCTTCAACTAACTCATTCACAATCACTTTACCGGCTTCTAACCAAGTATGAGAGCTCAGCAGTGTGACTTCACCATTGCCTTCATTTACCGCCACTTCAACCAAGGTTGCGCACGGGGCATAGTAAGTCACCATGGCATTATTAAGCTCGGCCTTAGGGTAGCGCATAGCTTGACGGTCGATTAAGTGATAACCATTGGAATTCATACTGGCTTGGCGAGCAGCATTGCCATGATATTGATTACTTTGGCCGTATTGCAGCGCCAACGCATCCAGTGCAATGCGTTCTTTGGTGCCAAGGATCTCAAAATCAGCTTCGGCCCAAGCCCAGCGATTAAAGGCATGGCCCATTACGCCAACCACTAAGCCCATGTCGTGGGCGCGTTTAGCGAGAATATCGATCGCCAGTGGCGGGAAGCCCATAGCGGTAAGTTTACCGTCGACCCAGCGGCCGTCGCGAGCGTGATTGAGATTGGTTGCGCCCATTGGGGTGTTAAAATACAACTCGTTCCAAATAGACACAGCCGCAGGCCAGAGTCCGTGGCGATAGATAATCTCGGCGGCAATGCGGGTCACATGGCTTTGGTAATAGGCCGACATAGACGCCGACGATGCCATGGCTTTTACTGGCGTCCAACGTGGATTAGCCGTCATTTCATCTTGACGTTGCTGTGAAATAATATAAGGATTGTCGGTTTGCACTAATTGCATGGCATCCCAGATGTCTATCTTGGCGAGGTTTACCTCATGGGCAAAGTTGCCTAAGGCATCGCTGACGATCACGGCTTGAGATGTTTGGGTACCAGTGCCCATTTCGATAAAGCCGATATCCAGGGTTATTTTACCGTCTTTAGATAATCTAACCGCCGCACTTGGCGCCGCCGCACCTGTACCATAATCTTTTGTGGCAATGCCAAAGCCTACGCCATAACGCATGCCAGGGTATTTAGCCTCATAACGAGTCTTATTGGCTGCGCGGTTTTGCCACACAGGGTCTTGTTCTGCCATGTCGAGCATTTCACTATATCTTAGGGTGCCATTGGGGATAGCGCCTTGGGTATTACGCTGCCCAGACTCCATCACGTTAGCCGCGCGCAGTTTAAACGGATCAACATCTAACTCGGCTGCCATTTCGTGGATCATGCCCTCCATTGCCGTCATCGATTGCAACGTGCCATAACCGCGCATCGAGCCTGCATCTGGGTTACGTGATGCATAGGCGGTGGCGATAATATCATTGCGTGGCGTGTAGTAAATACTTTGCATCGCCGTCGCCCCAACGGAGGTCACCGACGGGCTAAAATTGACTCGACCGCCACCATCGACGGTCATCTGTGAGGTTAATGCTTGGATTTTTAGGGTCGCTTTATCGACGGCTAAGCGACTCTTCATCGTGAAAGGGTGACGCTTAAGACCAGATTGAAATTGTTCAAAGCGGTCATTGGCTAAGCGCACAGGGCCGGTGGCATAAATGGCTGCGAGCACGCCATAATAAGGAAATATCGAATGATCTTTGGCGCCAAAACCGCCGCCAATATAAGGCGAATGCACCACTAGATGTTTAACCTTGCCCGCCAGTGGCCCAGATGACAGCATGTGTACGGCCATCTCTTGAAAGTCTTGTGGAGATTGCGAGGTGATAACCGTATGGAAGGTTTGGCTAGCAGCATCAAACCAGCCGTTAAAGGCTTCTGGTTCCATCATCATCGGGTCGATGATTTGGGTGCGATATTCGCGCTCTAATACTTGCCACTGTTGATCTGCTTTGGCACTCGCAATCTGTTTTTCTATCTCGCCAGCATAATACAGCCCGCGCTCAGAAACCGAGCCTTGAGCATTAGCATCACCTGACCATACCGGTTTGTGGTGCTTAACGCTGGGGAAAAATAGTCCATCGTGTAGTGGGCTATAAGTATCTTCACGGGCACCATTTTCGCCTTCAACCCGAATAAGACGCCAGCTGGCATAAGGGTCTTTAGTGTCTGACACAAAGGGCGTTTTTTCACCAAAGCGCAATAAGGTATTATCGAACTGCAACAATGACTTAGCTTGTTTAAATGCAGGAAAACTATCGAATAATAATATCGCAACCGCATGACCAAGATAATCTGCGGTTTGTCCCTCTGGCAGTAACATATTGTCACCGTAAAACTCGGGCAGCTTAACCTTGTCGCGAATAAGATCCGCCGCAGTGATCACTTTATAGGGTTTAGCCGAAGCCGGGAGGTGGTCGAGGGAAAATCCTTGATAAACATGGGATGCATCGGCGGCGCGCAAGATAAAAGCGTAGCCTTGCTGTTTTGGCCAGCCTGCCATGTCCATTGCGCGGTAGTCTCGGCCATAGACTTTTTGGCCTGTCACTTTGGCTATGCCATCGTTGCGAAACTTGGGTTTGGATTGACCATTAATCTGAGTTTGCCATTGGGCTGCCAGTTCAGGAGAAACGATAGACGCATTGGCCCGACTCATTTCCCACAGTAAAGGCGCTGAATAAACGGCGACTCCACCAATCACACATTGCTTAATAAAGGTCCGGCGCGACGTGTTAGATATATCCATATTTCACCTCAGTTTGTCTTAAGGGGAAAATCAGACGCCGGGTTAGTTGCCGCCCGATTTAGGCTCATTTACTTGATTGTAATAACTAATTTTTATTGACTAATTTTCTTGTGTATAGGCTAATTTAGCATTGCGCCACGGTAACATAATGATATAAACATGCATATTCTCGATTGTTATAGGACTTCTCAAATGGGAACTGTGATGTTGATCAACTTAATTTGTTGCTGATTTAATCTGCAAATATTCCTTTTTAGCAGTCGAGAATGTTATAAAAAGGGTTATGTTTATCTGCAGGTTAGTCAACATTATCGCGCTTAGTTGTGTGGTGTTTAATTGAGCTTATTGCCATTTTTCACTATTTAATTAAGCAGATAGACAGCATATCGTTATCGGTTTAACTCAGTATGACCAGCTTACTACCAAGATTGATTATTCAATTTTAGTCAGTATAAAAAATAATTGTGCTCGATAATGAATTTTTTGATCAAGGTTTTAATTAATTGTTTGATTTGTAAGGCTATAGTTACCAGTTTGTTTTGCTTGTGTCGTTATGTTGAGCGTTTAATCATTAGTCAAGTTAATGGTTTCGCGGTGATGGGCACGGTCAATATTATGCTGAGTGATGATTTTTGATCGGTTACAGCGACAATTTACCCGACGACATATGTGAAGTGACTTAGCCGCGCTGTTACACCTTCGCCAATAAGTTGTCATTTCTTGGTCGATAAGTTGCGCTGTCTCAGTCCATGATATTCCAGGCATCATGGAGGTTTTACTCCCTGCATATGGGTAAATGTGCGCCTAAGCCCACAGGTCGTTAGCATTACTTTCGGAGTTAATTATCTTCTATGGCCTCAATGTTATTGGGGGAGGGCATGGCTTAAGTCTGAGCTTTATTTATATTGTCATTTATGCCTTTTTTTGGTAACAGGCAAGGGTTAATTCAAAGCCGTTTATTATTCCAAACCGAGGTTATGTTGGCTAAACCATGTCATGCTTAAGTGGCAGAAATTGATTACTTAAGGTTGTCTAGAATCGTTGCCGCGGTTAACTTTTACATCTATTTATACAGTGCTAATATTCGGCTGAAGTTTGATCAAGCGCATCTCTTAGACCCCAGCCTAATCGATATCGTAACAATTAATAAACACTTCGTTTACCAAAGTACCTAAAGTCGTAAATCTGAGTGAACACTCATGGCAAAAATCGCAGCATTTGTCTCATTTAGCTAACTGTTTAATCCAAGTTGATTCGGTACACTGCGCGCCCTTAATATGTTGCTGTTTTATAGCACTGCACAATGGCCAGTGCATTAGCAGCATGATGTAATCACTAGGTTGCTAATAACTAACCGCTACTCACTACAGGATGGCAAATCGCATGCAATTTCCAACACACCGATTTTACGAAGACATTATGGCTTTGTTTTGTGCCGGTGTAATGGTGTCTTTTGGCGTGACTCTGTTTAACAGTAATCAGCTTATTACTGGTGGTACCGCAGGTTTGGCGATTATTGGGATGCATCTGACATCGTTAAGTTTTGGGGTGTTATTTTTCTTAATCAATGTGCCTTTTTACTATATCGCTTGGACTCAGCTTTCTAAGCGTTTCACCATCAATACCTTCATTTCGGTGACAATAGTCTCGCTAATGACGGATTATATGCCGATGTTTATTCATATCGATAATGTCCATCCATTATTTGCAGCGGTAGTCGGCGGTATGTTGATCGGGGTCGGTGTGTTGATTATGTTCAGACATAAGTCGAGCTTAGGCGGTTTAGGCATTTTGGCACTTTACTTACAAAACAAGTATTCAATTCGTGCCGGTAACTTTGGCTTGCTAATTGATACGATAATTTTAAGCTCTTCGCTGTTGCTGTTTCCTTTTGAGTTGGTGTTATTGTCAGTGATGGGTGCAATTGCGTTAAATGTGTTAATTGCGGTTAATCATAAACCTGGCCGTTACCAAGCTTATGTTGAAACGAAAGCTAACACTAAACATGCCCGCGTTGGCGTATAAACACTGTGCTTAACCCTGTTTATTGGTTAATGTAAACCTCGTTTGAACGAACCTGGTTTACATTAAGCTTGCTTAAATTAATAGGCTGGCCTTGGGCCACAGTAAATAAATATCGCAAGACTCTAACTGCATCATGGCTCAAATGGGCTCAACAGACACCTCGCAATATTGTTTATAAATGAGTGGCCTCTGCTGTTTTGGTCATATATCTCTCAGCCCCACCTATCAGTGCCTATCAGTGTCATATTGGCCTCCGGCGTATTTTTCAGTGCGACATTTACAATCACAACCCCAAAGGGGGTTATAGAGATTGCTCCAACAAAATGATCCCGCTCAATACTCTTGCTTAATACTCCTACTCAATGCTCGCTGAATAAAAAATGCCCTGCAATGTCTCAATTATGCCACTCTTTTGTGTTAGATCAATGTTACAAAGGCCAATGCTATTAACGGATTAATTTACCGCTTACACTACAAATAGCTTAATTACCTTGAGTAATATTAATGAAACCAATTATTTGTAGCAGTGCTTTAGAGGCCGTATCCTTAATTGAAAGCGGTGAAACTTTATGGACACACTCCATGGGCGCTACGCCAACATTGTTGCTCGATGCATTAGCCGAACATGCGCTAACTAAGCATGGCTTAACATTATTACAGCTGCATACCGAGGGCGCTGAATCGCTCAGTGATCCCCGTTTAAAAGAACATATTCGCCATCGTTGCTTTTTTACTGGTTCACCCACGCGGTCGCTGTTACAACAAGGTGATGCCGATTATGTTCCGATTTTTCTCTCTGAGGTGCCCAAGTTGTTTCGTTCCGGCGAACAGCATATCGACACTGCGATTATTCAAGTGTCGCCACCCGATAAACACGGTATCTGCTCTTTAGGCATATCGGTTGAGGCAACCTTAGCGGCGTGCCAAATGGCGGGGCGGATCATTGCCCATATTAACCCTATGATGCCTCGCACCCATGGTGATGGTTTTATTCATTATAATCAGCTGGCTGCTGTGTATGAACAGAGCAAGCCGTTACCACAACATCTATTAGCCCCAAGCGATGCCATTAGTTTAGCCATCGGCCAGCATGTAGCAAAACTGGTGCCTGATGGCGCTTGCTTGCAGATGGGCATAGGTGCTATCCCAGATGCGGTGCTGTCGTGCTTAACCGAGCACAAAGATTTGGGCGTACACACCGAACTATTTTCAGATGGGGTACTTAATCTGGTTGAACTTGGAGTCATCAATAACAGCCGTAAGAAAGTACATCCCGGTAAAGTTGTCACTGGTTTTGCGTTGGGCAGCCAACGACTTTACGACTATGTTGATGACAATCCGTCGGTGATATTTATGGATATTGAGCAGGTTAATGACACTGCCATTATTCGTAAAAACCCTAATGTAATGGCAATAAACTCCGCGTTACAGGTCGATATATCAGGCCAAGTGTGTGCCGATTCACTGGGCACTCAAATTTATTCAGGCGTAGGCGGGCAAATGGATTTTATCCGCGGCGCCGGACTGTCTGAAGGTGGGCGATCGGTTATTGCACTGCCAAGTACAGCTTCCAATGGCACCGTTTCGCGCATTGCCACAGTATTATCCCCAGGGGCTGGCGTGGTAACTACCCGGGCGCATGTGCATTATATTGTCACCGAATATGGAACGGCTTATTTGCGGGGTAAGTCATTGCGCGAGCGAGCTCGAGCACTTATCGACATCGCCCATCCAAAATTTAGACAGCAGCTTTGCCAAGAAGCTTTTGATATGTGGCGACTGAAGGTTTAAATACTGTGGATTTATTAATCTTGTCATTGCGGTAATAGTTGTGAGCCGAAACGGTAGTGTGTTATTTTTATCCGGTGCCTTAGATTGGTAGATTAAACAACACACTTGGCTCGCAACTATTAACATCAGCGTAAAAGTCTCTGTAATTACGGCTAAATACAGGGTTAAAATAATCACTGAAATACAGTCAGTTAAATATGGTCAGTTAAACATGGCCAGTTAAACATGGTCAGTTAAATATGGTCAGTTAAATATGGTCAGTTAAATATGGTTAGTTAAATATGGTCACTGAAACATAATCATCTTACTCAATTTATACAAACTGCGCGGTCAATGACTGTGTCAAAGGGCATTCGTTGTATGAGTACATTAACAAAAGGTTCCCGCCAATCGGGTTTCACGCTTATAGAGCTGGTGGTAGTGATTATCATTTTAGGTATTTTGGCTGTTGTTGCGGCACCTAAATTTATCAATTTAAAAAAAGATGCCCATATTGCCGCTATCAAAGGTGCAACAGGGTCGATGAAAACGGCAGTTTCGTTATTTAAAGCGAAAACGCTCACATCAGGCAAGGCCATTTCCGATACGGTTGAGTTCTCTGGTGTCAAAGGCAGTAATTATCAACCTTGGGCCGCAGCGTCCAATGCCGCTAACACCAGTTTTACTGCCAATTATATTTTAGCACCGGAAATATTTGAAGCCGCTGGGCTTGATGTGAATGACTGGGCTTATCGAATTTATGCATCAAGTGGCAGTTATGCGGTAGCTGCTGCACCAAAAGGTGTGTTGGCTGCAGCCGAGCCAACGTCGACAGAGGTTATCGCGACGAATTGTTATTTCCAATATCATTGGAAGGTTACAGGTGAACCGGTTATTTCGACGGTGATTACAGGGTGTTAATTAGTCAGTGGTCATCCACTGAGTTGCTGTTTTACTTATGGCCTGCGGCCTCTAACGGCTAACACCTTTATGGCCTACGGCGACTAACGTGGTGGCGCTTCACCCACACCAGACCAAGAGGAAACCAACGGCAGTTCCCTCTTTACTCTTTATGAAAAATTGGCCCAGCCGCCCCGCAACATTTTCGTTAATGACTTAAATAACAGATGCGAAAAGTCGCCATGGGGATTGTTCCAGCTTTTAATCGCATTTGAATCCAGCCTCGGCCAATCTTATAATAAAGAGTGAAAATGCTAACGCTTCCGATGGGGATCTGATGTGAATGGATTCACGAATGTCGTGGTGGCATGGTCAATAATGTTGCCGCCATCAAATGACATTCCCCATGTCCATATGGGTCAGATGCCAATGAGTGACCTGTACCTCGAAAGCTAAGCCCACATCTGATAAGCCGGATGCCTTGGAGTATATGGTCAATGATGTTGCCGACATCACTATGACATTTCCAATATCCATATAGATCAGATGTGCTAGAAAGGCCTGTCAGGCTCACGCATTCTTTTATAAAGAGTCTTCAACGTCCTCAAGTTCAGAGTTGAATTTGTCCATTTTTAAGTCAATAAATCTCACTCGTTTTTGGCCCATTTTGTGATTGCACTTAATCTAGCTTGCAATAAACTTGCAAGCTTTTTACCGTATAAATTCTTATCTATCACCTGCATACAAGTATTTAGCGCAAGTAGTCTTAAATGATATGATATACAGTGATATTTCATCGAAGCTAAAGCTCACCTAGTGTAGACGTGGCAATTTCGGCCTAACTATTTGCGTGATGAATGTGGTAATTCGATTTATTCATTTGATTAATGTTAGGCGTATTTTTATTCTGTCGTCCTATGTTAGGGCGCACTCCCTTATAGTTTTTCAGCATTACCGGAGACAAAACTCATGACAAACATGAATGTGGATGCCACGCAGTTAACCACTAAACCATCTCAAGATGGTTTTAGCATGCCCGCCGAATGGGCGCCGCAGCAAGCTGTGTGGATGATTTGGCCATATCGTCCTGATAACTGGCGCTCTGCAGGGGCTTATGCTCAGGCAACCTTTGCTAAAGTGGCCGATGCCATTGGTGCTGCTACCCCTGTTTATATGGGGGTACCTAAGGAATTTTTGACTCAAGCCAAGACGGTTATGCCTTCCCACGTTACGTTGGTCGAAATAGATAGCAACGATTGCTGGGCTCGCGATACAGGGCCGACTGTAGTAGTGAATGCCAAAGGCGAATGCCGTGGTGTTGATTGGGGCTTTAATGCCTGGGGCGGTCATAACGGGGGGTTGTACTCTCCATGGGATAAGGACGAGCAAGTCGCACAACAGATGCTCACGCAGCATGGTTTTGAGCGTTATCAGGCTCAGTTGATCCTCGAAGGTGGCTCAATTCATGTCGATGGTGAAGGCACCTGCATGACGACGGCTGAATGTTTGCTTAACAGCAATCGCAACCCAGATCTTAATCGTGAACAAATAGAAGCATTACTGTGTGATTATTTAAATGTGCAGCAGTTTATCTGGTTGCCAGAAGGTGTGTACATGGATGAGACCGACGGACATATTGATAATATTTGCTGTTTTGCTCGCCCAGGCGAAGTGGTTTTACACTGGACTGATGATCAAACCGATCCGCAGTATCCTCGTTCAAAAGCCGCTTTGGATATTTTACAAAATACTGTGGATGCACAAGGCCGTAAATTAACAATCCATTTATTACCACAGCCAGGTCCTTTGTATTGCACAGCAGAGGAAGCGCAAGGCGTAACTGAGGGGACTGGTGTTCCACGCACGGCGGGTGAACGCTTAGCGGGTTCTTATGCGAACTTTTTAATTACCAACAATCGTATCGTTTTTCCACTACTCGACCCTGCAACTGACGATATCGCTGCACAAAAATTGCAGGAGATTTTCCCCGAGTATGAAATTGTCGGAGTACCTGCCCGCGAGATCTTATTAGGTGGTGGTAACATCCATTGCATCACCCAACAGATCCCCTCTGGACAGTAAGTAAAAACTAAGGAGAACACAATGACCATGTATGTCACTGTTGTTTTAACACAATTGGCTTTCAATAAGAGGTCGAAACATGTTCGAAGTCACTGAGGTTTCTATTGCCGAGCTGCGTACAGCGCTCGAATCCGGTCGCACCACAGCGGTTGAACTGGTGAAGTCTTATCTCGCACGGGTTGATGCTTACGACGGCCCAGCGACAGAGACCAAGCTGAATGCGCTGGTGGTTCACAATCCAGATGCGATCAAGGAAGCTGAGGCTTCTGATGCACGCCGAGCTCAATGTGAAACACTTAGCCCACTCGATGGTATTCCCTATACCACCAAGGACAGCTATCTTGTTAAGGGGCTCACTGCGGCTTCGGGCAGCCCAGCGTTTAAGGATTTGATTGCTCAATACGATGCCTTTGCCGTTGAACGTCTGCGCGAAGCGGGTGCCATTTGTTTAGGTAAAACCAACATGCCACCTATGGCCAATGGTGGTATGCAGCGTGGTCACTACGGTCGCGCCGAAAGCCCATACAATGCTAACTACCTTACAGCTCCCTTCGCCTCTGGTTCTTCCAATGGCGCGGGTACTGGGACCGCCGCAAGCTATTCTGCTTTCGGTCTAGCCGAAGAGACATGGTCGAGCGGTCGTGGACCTGCATCAAATAACGGTCTGTGCGCCTATACCCCGTCACGGGGGGTGATTTCTGTGCGCGGCAACTGGCCGTTGACACCGACCATGGATGTAGTGGTGCCTTATACCCGTACTATTGCCGACATGCTCGAAGTTCTTGACGTTATCGTGGCAGACGACCCTATCACCCGTGGCGACCTATGGCGTCTACAACCTTGGGTCGAGATCCCAAAAGCATCAACAGTTCGTCCAGACTCTTATCTGGATCTTGCCGCCCAAGCTGACACGCTTAAAGGCAAGCGTTTCGGGGTGCCACGCATGTTCATTAACAAGGATGAATTGGCTGGCACTAGCGAAAACCCCGGTATCGGAGGCCCGACCGGTCAGCGCATCAATACTCGATCATCGGTGATCGACCTCTGGGAAGCGGCACGCAAAGCACTGGAATCTGCCGGAGCCGAAGTGATTGAAGTGGACTTCCCGCTGGTTTCTAACTGTGAAGGTGACCGGCCTGGTGCGCCGACGGTATTTAACCGTGGCTTAGTCACACCTGAGTTTCTTGATGATGAGCTATGGGCACTATCGGGGTGGGCTTTAGATGAATTCTTGCGTGCCAACAATGACCCTAAACTGAACAAATTAGCTGACGTTAATGGGCATTTGATTTTCCCGCACGATCTTGGCACCTTGCCGAACCGTGAGGGCGATCTTGCTGCTGGCATGGATGAGTACGTCAATATGGCCAAAAGAGGTCTCAAGTCGTATAACCAAATCGACAGCATACCGGATGGTCTGCGCGGCTTAGAGAAGACTCGCAAGCTGGATCTGGAAGACTGGATGGACGAACTCAAACTCGATGCAGTGCTGTTTCCAACCATGGCTGACGTGGGTCCAGCAGATGCGCATGTTAATCCAGCCTCCGCCGACATCGCTTGGAGCAACGGTATTTGGGTCGCTAACGGCAACCTTGCTATTCGCCACTTAGGTGTACCAACGGTTACTGTGCCGATGGGGGCAATGGCCGATATTGGCATGCCTGTAGGGTTAACTTTCGCGGGCCGTGCTTATGACGACAACAACCTGCTGAGGTTTGCGGGTGCATTTGAGGCTACAGGCAGCAAGCGCCTGATCCCTACACGCACGCCAGCGCTTAGCAGATAAGCACCAAGAAGTGAAAAACGGGATTGGATCTTACACGCCAATTCCGTTTTTTTAACTCCAACGTAAATACTTGTTTAACTCATTTTTCCCATATCCATATCGGTTAGATGCCAATCGACCTGTACCGCGTAAGCTAGCCTGATTCTGATAGGCAGGATGCCTGAATGCCTTGAAGGACATGATCAATGATGTTGCCGACTTTCCAATATCCATATAGGTCAGATGTGCGAGAAAGGCCTGTCAGGCTCACGCATTCTGTTATAAAGAGTCTTCAACGTTCTTAAGTTCAGAGTTGAATCAATACCTTTTAAGCCAGTATTACTAACTCATTTTTGCCCCAAAGTGTTTTTAAGCTATGGCCTGCGGCCACTAACGTCGTGGCGCTTCACCCACACCAGACCAAGAGGAAATCAACGGCTATTCCCTCTTGGAACTCCCAGCCGCCCCGCAACATTTTCTGAACAGCGAAAAGGTCGCCATGGGGATTGATCCAGCTTTTAACTTCATTTGAAGCCTGCTTCGGACTTATTCGAAAATGCTAACGCTTCCGATAGGCCATCCTTGGCCAACGAAAGCTAGCCTGACATCCATGTCAGGCTCACGCTATTTTCTTCAACGTCCTCAAGTTCAGAGTTGCATCACACCAATGCAGCAAGGTATGCAAATCATTTATGCCCCATTCCTTGCTAGGGATGCCAATTCGCCGATTTCAACTTACTGAATAATTTTCAGTCTATTCGGGTAATAAAGGTTTGCTCGTCATCCACAAAAGCTACAAAGCCGCCGTGATAGATAAATACTCGACCAAGCCCCTCAACTAAGCAGGCAAGCTGTGGGTTCAAATCTTCTTCGTTACCCTGTCTTTGATATGTGCCGATATCGGTGATTACGCCTCTGAGAGTAGGCAAATATCTATAAGTTCGCTTTGCTTGATCAACCAGGTTCAATTCGCTGGCGGTAGAGAAGCAAGAGGGTATCGTACCGGCTTCTTCGATAAACATAGTTTTCAGTTCTTCAAAAGCTGTGATCACTAGCCAGTCGATGCCGTTAACATGATGGATAAACATTGAGTTTCTCGGTAATTCTGATGCGGAGATTTTAACATTATCAAGGGCAGAACGTAGTAGAGATTTAGTAATTCTGTGCAATTTACGGTCATTCACTAGGTCACCTTGAAACACGTCTTTGCCCCAAAATAAGTCATCTAATTAGATTTGAGCTTTTCCTATTTAGCTTTCATCTATAGACAACTATGCGGCTAAATCGAAGAGAGTTAAATTACAGGTGTAGATGAGTCAGCGAGTATTCAAAACAGGGATGTTTTGGTTAAGCCCACAGGGATGCTGATTTTAAAATCAAGAGCTGGCGTCTCGCTTAATCATCTGCACTAAGGTCACTCTTTCATATCCCTGTGATCGCGACATTTACTACGTCCTGTAGCTCACATGCTGCAGGCAATAAGTTCAAATGAAGCGACGTTATAAATCAAGCTAAACCAATACCAAGTAAGCTGAGTTAATTAATACCTCAAACTCACTTTTGTCCAAAAGATATTTGGAAAGTATTATAAATAATTATTCGTTAGCTTTTATACCATGCTGTTTAAATATGATTACAATCCCGAAACCTTGGTACATGTATCAACGTTCTCTGGTGTGCAAAATGTGATAGGTGTGTAAATTATTCTGTCATATTTTTGTTCTGTTACAATTTTATACAGTGTCAAAATGGCTTGTCTTCCCATTTCATATGGGGCTTGACCAATATTGATATGAACAAGATTATCTTCCAACATAGTTAATTGTTCAGAGGATGTATTAGTAATAACAATGATGACCTCGTTGTTATTAATTTTTGCCTGATACGGGGCAATCATTTTACGGTAAAGTGCTTGGTCATTTTGCGGCCAACCACCAACAGCAATAAAAGAGTCTGCTTTTACAGGCCTACCTTTCATTACAGACTCCATTTGAATAACAGATTGAGCCAGTTGATCAAAATTAAAGAAAGGTTCTCTAACTTCAGTCCATCCCAAATCGTTATTAAGCAATTCTCCAGGAGGTACATCGTATTTTTTTCCCGATAATGCGGAACGGACCCCCATCAGTCTTAAATTCAGATTGGGAGAATCTCGTCGCCCAGATTGCATTATTAGCGTTCCCCCATTGGGCCGAAGTTTTTTTAACTCTTCACCTAATGACTTACCCAATTCAATATTGTCAGTGCCTATATAGGCTAGGCGTAAACTATTAGGGTCTTCGTTGATTGAAGCATCAATATCAGAGTCATAGGTAATAATCGGGATACCTGCTTCTTTAGCTCTCTTGAGGCTATTTTTAACGAGATATTTAGATTGTGTAACGGCTACAGCGATACCATCTATACCTTCATCAATCAGTTGATTTATTACCTGATCTTGCATCCTAACATTACTTATATCTGGTCCCCGATATATGCATTCAACGCCTTTTATTTGAGCCGCAGCATCTATACAGCCAGCTTTGCTTTGATCAAAAAAAACACTATTAAATTTAGGTACCACGGCAAGTTTTAATTCTTTTCCATAGACAGAAGATATGGGTATTAGACTAAAGGCAACAAACAATAAAAGTGATCTCCTCACACTCCCTCCTGAAATAAATCATAGTGCGACTCTGCTTACAATAAAACATATCAAAGAAATTCATTTAAAGATACGAGCTGAAACGGTATTACTGAACATATCAGTGTGAGCTAATCGATATTGTTGTGTTTTGAACTCCCCCATGCGTCAGGATCGCAACACCATACAAGTAACCAATGGGTTCTAATTTTAGAATGCCTGTCTTAATTTTATTGCTTGCTTGTTTTAGCTCATTCCAAGCATCAAGCGCTTTTACAGACATTCAAATGAAACTGGGTGGGGATATTAAGGCTGCGAGGACAAATACAGGCATTACGAGGTGATTTGTAAATAGATCGTAGGCTCAACAGCACCGTAATCTAAGTTAACCGTTTACCTTGAAAACGTTACATTATCACGGTCGTTTGATGGGTTTTACTGTAAATGTCACTTGTTGAGGCTTATCTTGTAAAGACCTCATAAATACAAGTTCCGAATCTGCTGGCGTAAATGTTTATCTATTTTTTCACAATCGTCTAGATGCTTAATTAACTGCATTACTGCGTCCACATAAATTTAGTGGGTCAGAGTAAACGTTCTTGTTGAAGATGATTCATTGCCCATTTTTAGGGGCGCATAACTGATTGCGATACTTTTCTTAATCATCTCTTACGAGCTAAAAACCAAATCATTAGTTCGTTTGTGTCCATAAATTCCTTGCTTGAAAATGGATAAATTCAACTTAGCATTTTCGAATAAGGCCGAAGCCGATTACAAACGAAGTCAAAAGCTAGATCGATCCCCATGGCGACTTTTCGCTGCTGTTATTTAAGTCATTAGGAAAAATGTTGCGAGGCGGCTGGGCCAATTCTTTTATAAAGAATAAAGAGGGAACTGCCGTTGGTTTCCTCTTGGTCTGGTGTGGGGGAAGCGCCACGACGTTGGTGGCCGCAGGCCATAAATGAATTAGCCCGTGCAGGGTGGAACCTTGCGAACTTAAGCGTTAGTGGCCGCAGGCCATAATATAATAAATTAAACGATTATTCGTTTAACACACCAACTAGGTTTATGATTGAATAGTCTCAATAATGAAGTGGATAAGGACTAACCATGATCATAGCTTGCCCCCATTGCGATACCTTAAATCGCGTCCCTGAAGATCGTCTTGAGCAACAACCAACCTGTGGTAAGTGCAAACAAAACCTTTTTGTTGGTGTGCCGATTGAGCTGACAGCCGCCAATTTTAGCCACCATGCTACCAAATCAGAACTACCACTGGTGGTCGACTTTTGGGCCAGTTGGTGCGGCCCTTGTAAAAACTTTGCGCCGGTATTTACCCAAGCCGCCAAAACATGGGAGCCTAAATTCCGTTTCGGAAAACTCAACACCGAAGAGCAACAAGCTTTAGCCGCGCAGTTTAATATCCGCTCGATCCCCACCCTGATGGTATTTAAACAAGGCAAAACAATCGCCCAACAATCAGGCGCTATGCCTGCATCATCATTCAACCAATGGCTCGAATCGCTGAAATAGATTTTGGACATTAGATCGGCCAGAACTCAAGTAATAACAAACGCGGCAATGACTCGCGTTTTTTTATGGCTAGTCTAAACGCAACTCAGCATTGAAATTACAAAGTCGTTCCGGGCTTACAAGCATTACTGGGATTTCGGTCGTTTTATCTGTGCAGTAGGGGATCTTGCGCTGTTATCTGCAGTGAGTTAAGCGCCTTGAGGATAGTGGCCGTTGGTCATAATCTATACCCGTGATCATTGAAAATGCTTGATTTTGTCCCAAATGGGATCATCATAGCCCCATGAAACAAATTACACTCT